>JADYYV010000157.1 GCA_020853455.1 Alphaproteobacteria bacterium
ACGCCACCAGTTTGGTTTTCTTCGACAGCAGTGCGTCATAGGCCGCCATATCCAGCGCGCCGTTTTCAAGGATCGGCACGGTTTTAATGACCACGCCTTTCGATTGCGTCAGGAAATACCACGGCACGATATTGGCGTGATGTTCCAGTTCCGTCAGGATGATCTCGTCGCCCGCCTGCAGCCGCTGGCCGAAGGACGCTGCGACCAAATTGATCGCCTCCGTCGCGTTGCGGGTAAAAATGACCTCGCGTTCAGTTTTCGCGTTGATGAAGGCCGCAACTTTCTCGCGCGCCTGTTCGAACTTCGTGCTGGTTTCCGCGCTGAAGGAATAGACACCGCGATGCACATTCGCGTAATGGGTTTCCAGCACCGCGTTCATCGCGTCGATTACAGCCTGCGGCTTTTGCGCCGATGCCGCGCTATCCAGATACGCTACGCTGCGGCCATTGACCTTTTGCGCCAGCGCGGGGAAATCCTGTTTCACGTCATGAATATTCAAGGGAATGATTTTTTCCGCCGGCATCATGCGCCCCTGCCCGCCAGCCATGCCGCCACGCGCGCGAAATAAATATCACGCACCGGTTCATAACTGACTTTTTCGATGGCGCCGCCCAAGAAAGATTCCACCATCAGCGACCTTGCAAGGTCATGGGGAATGCCGCGGCTGCGGAGGTAGAAAATGGCTTCGGGATTCAATTGCCCGGCGGTTGCGCCGTGGCTGCATTTTACGTCGTCGGCGTAAATTTCTAGTTCTGGTTTTGCGCTTGCTTCAGCTGTTGGGGAAAGCAGTAACGCATGATGAGACTGGTATCCATCTGTTTTTTGTGCAGCACGACGTACATGTATTTTCCCTTGGTAAACTGCACGAGCCTGATCATCGACAACTCCCTTAAAATGCTGGACGGATTTTCCGTCCGGTTCGAAATGGTCGGCAAGCACGGTGAAGTCGTGACTTTGCTGTCCCTTCATTAAGTATGTGCCACCGATACTACTCGAAATGGCGCGATCTATCAACTGAAGCCGGAATTCCTGCCGCGCCAGCTTCGCGCCCATGCCAAGGCTAAACCCTTCAAAAGACGAGCCTTTCTGCTGCTGCACGACCGTATTGCTGGCATGCAATCCAGCTTCGGATTCTTCCTGAAACCTGTAAAAACGCATACGGGAAGCCGATTCCAGCACAATGGAAGCGTAGATGTTGGCGAAATACGCCCCCTCCCCGCAATGGCGTTCAATGACGGTGCAGCCCGCATTTTCGCCGAGGCGGTACATGACGCGCGGGTATACGGCGGCATCGCGGCCGGCGTTATAGAACACAACTTCGATGGGCTCCGCCACATCGCGGTTCTTTGCGACGACCAGCACAAAACCGTCGCGCAGATACGCCGCGTTCAGCGCGGTCATGGGGTTCTTGCCAAGATCCCCCAGCGTCACCAGCTGTTCTTCGATACCCGCGATATTTTTGTCCGCCGCTTCCATCAGGCTCATGACGGTCACATGTTCGGGCAGGCTCGACAGCTTCGGTTGATACTGGCCGTTCACCAGCACGACGCGATGCGCGCCCAGCAGCGGGCTTGGAATTTTCGCGGCATCGAATTTCACAGGCTCGGCGGAATAGCGGAATTTTGCAGGCGTCAGGGCGCGCAGGTTGGTATATTGCCAGCCCTCCCATGCCAAGGTCGGCAGGCCGGTTTGCGAAAACGCCTCCGCGCCCGTTGAGCGCAGCGCCTTCATCCATCCGGCGGCTTTATCGTTCTGCAGCGCATCCGCATCGGCAAGCCACGGCAGCGCCGCCGCAACCTGCGGGGCCTGCGCCATAAAGCTTTCCTTGTTTGCGGCTGCGGTCATGCTCACGCGGCCTCCGTTGCGTCATAGAAATCGGCATAGCCTTTTTCTTCCAGCAGCAGCGCCAGTTCGGGGCCGCCGGTTTTCTGGATCTTGCCGTTCGCCAGCACGTGGACGATATCGGGCTTGATGTAGTCAAGCAGGCGTTGGTAGTGGGTGATGACAAGGAACGAAGTTTCGGGGCCGCGCAGCGCGTTCACGCCTTCCGACACCACTTTCAGCGCGTCGATATCAAGGCCACTGTCGGTTTCATCCATGATCGCCAGTTTCGGCGCCAGCATCGCCATCTGCAGCACTTCGTTGCGCTTTTTCTCGCCGCCCGAAAAGCCGACATTCACGCCGCGCTTCATCATTTCGGGGTCCATGCCCAGCTGCTGGATTTTCTGCTTTTGCAGCTTCAGGAAAGCCGCCGGTTCCAGCTCTTTCTCGCCGCGTTTCTTGCGAATGGCGTTCAGCGCGGTTTTCAGGAAGGTCGTGGTTGATACGCCCGGAATTTCGACGGGGTATTGAAACGCAAGGAAAAGCCCCAGCGCCGCGCGGTCTTCCGGCTCCATGGAAAGCAGATCCTGCCCCATGAATTCAACCGTGCCATCGGTCACTTCATATCCGTCGCGTCCCGCCAGCACATAAGACAGCGTCGATTTGCCCGAGCCGTTCGGACCCATGATCGCATGCACTTCGCCCGCCTTCATTTCAAGGCTCAGGCCCTTCAATACCGGACGGCCGGCAGCATTCACATGGAGGTTTTTAATTTTCAGCATTAGCCCACACTTCCTTCCAGACTGATCGCCACCAGCTTCTGCGCCTCGACCGCGAATTCCATGGGGAGGTGCTGCAGCACTTCCTTGCAGAAACCGTTGACGATCAGGGTCAGGGCTTCTTCTTCGGGGATGCCGCGCTGGCGGCAGTAAAACAATGTCTTGTCGCTGATTTTCGACGTCGTCGCTTCATGTTCGAGCGTCGCGGTCGGGTTCTTGTTCTCGATATACGGCACGGTATGCGCGCCGCAGAGGTCACCGATCAAAAGGCTGTCGCATTGCGTGTAGTTGCGCGCGTTTTCCGCCTTTTGCGCGATGCGCACAAGGCCGCGATAGGTGCTGTTCGATTTGCCGGCCGAAATGCCCTTGGCGATGATGCGCGAGCGCGTGTTCTTGCCGATATGGATCATCTTGGTGCCGGTATCTGCCTGCTGGTAATTATTGGTCAGCGCGACCGAGTAGAATTCGCCCACGCTGTCATCGCCCAGCAGTACGCAGGACGGATATTTCCACGTGATTGCGGAACCTGTTTCCACCTGCGTCCAGGAAATGCGGCTGCGCGCGCCCTTGCAGATGCCGCGCTTGGTCACGAAGTTGTAAATGCCGCCCTTGCCGTTTTCGTCGCCGGGATACCAGTTCTGGACGGTCGAATATTTGATTTCCGCATCATCCATCGCAATCAGTTCGACCACGGCGGCATGCATCTGGTTTTCGTCGCGCTTGGGCGCGGTGCAGCCTTCCAGATAGCTGACATAGGATTTCTTTTCCGCCACGATCAGCGTGCGTTCAAACTGGCCGGTCTTCGCCTCGTTGATGCGGAAGTAAGTCGACAGCTCCATCGGGCAGCGCACGCCTTCGGGGATATACACGAAAGTGCCGTCGGTAAAGACGGCGGCGTTCAGGCAGGCATGTTTGTTGTCGGTATAGGGCACGACGCTGCCCATATATTTTTTAATCATATCCGGATATTTCTGCACCGCTTCGGAGATGGAGCAGAAAATCACGCCCGCGCTGTGCAGTTTTTCGCGGAAGGTGGTGACGACGGAAACGCTGTCGAACACAGCATCGACCGCGATGCCGTTCAGCATTTCCTGCTCGCGCAGGGGAATGCCCAGTTTCTTGTACGTCTCGAGCAATTTGGGATCGAGCTCGTCGAGGCTTTTGGGCGCGGCGGCCGTTTTCGGCGCGGCGTAGTAATAGGCATCCTGATAATCGACCGGCGGGAAAGACACATTCGCCCATTCCGGTTCCGGCAGCGTCAGCCAGTGGCGGTACGCGGTCAGGCGCGATTCCAGCATCCAGTCGGGTTCGTTCTTCTTGGCGGAAATAAAACGGATAATGTCTTCGCTCAGGCCTTTGGGCGCGAAATCGCTTTCGATGTCGGTCACGAAACCGGCTTCGTATTTGTCCAGCGCCTTGATGGTTTCAAGCGTTTCCGGTGCGATGGCGGCGTTGCTCATGCTTTCACCATTTCAGGCATTTTCACCTGCACCAGATTGCTGCGAACAACCGTGCCACAGCCCGCTTGCTGCTGCGACATCATGTCGGCAAGGCTGAGTTCCTGAAGCGCGCCGCGGATGGCGCGGTTGACGGGGTCCCATTTACCCTTGGTCGGGCAGCGCTGTTCGGCGGGGCAGGCATCGTCGCTGCCTTCGACGCAGGAAACGATCGCGATCGGCCCGTCCATTGCCTCGACGATTTCGCAGACCGACAGGGCTGCGGGGTCGCGCGCCAGTTTATAACCGCCCTGCGCGCCGCGCACGGAGGATACCAGGTTTTCTTTCAGCAGGGTCTTGAGGACCTTGGCGACGGTCGGCTCCGGCAATGCGGTTTTGTCGGCAAGATGGCTTGCGCTACGGGCGGCGTTTTCGCCTTCCCGCGCCAGCTGGACCATCACGACGATGGCGTAATCCGTCAATTTACCGAGTTTCAGCATTTGCCCTGCTTTAAAAGCACTAAGTTTGTACTGATTAGATATGGTATTTCGGGGGTGAATTTCAACAAAAATCGGTCTGCGTTAACCTAATTTAATCAAGCGCCTAGACTTAGAAACAAATGGTCAAAAAGGTATTTAAGCACCCTGTCTGCAATCCATTCGCAGTTATCCAATGATTATAAGCCCTTAACCGCCTGATGTTAGGGTTCTGTTAACTAAATCTATACATAATAGAAATAGATTCACGCGTCAAAAGTCAGGTTTTGATGGATACATCGGTTGAAAATCCGCTGATCACCCTTCCGTCCGAGATGCAGGACTGGGCGGAGGCGAACAAGCCCATGATCTCGCGCCTGTCCTCGGCGCTGGCGAAAAAACCGACGATGCATGAAGGCGCGGTGTGGGATTTGATCGCGGCCGAATTTTCCCCCGAATGGATGCACGCCAAATCGAATTTGAAAAGCGCCGAGCAGCATGTGAAATACCTCGCGCTGCCCGAAAACATGCCGCTGGGCCTGATCGGCGGCGCGCTACAGAGCGACGAAGTCAACCGCGCCCATCAGACATTTGCGGAAGCGATGGCCGGATTCACCATTATCGATGAACAGCTGCGCCAGCATGACGCGCTGAAATCCCTGCTGGGCGCCGTGCGCCAGCATCAAAAAGTGGTGTCGCAATCGCTGGAAGTGTCACGCCGTATGGAACGCATGACGACGGCCTTCGCGAGCGTTGCCAGCCTCGACGCATGCGAGGCCGAAGCGCCGCAGAAACAGAAAGCTTTCTCTTTGAAAAACGGCCAGCTGTCGCTCAGCTTCGCCAGCGTAAAGCACCTGCGCAGCCGCACCTCCGCCGCGCTCAAGGGCGGCACGTTCCGCGCCCAGCCGATGAAATCGGCCTGACTCTACAATCGTTAAAGGCAGCTATCCCCCGCCGCGCAGTCACGCGGGTAATGCGCCGGATTTGCCGCCGGATACATCAGGAACAGATAGACGATCATCACAATACCGCGCACCAGCTGCGAAAACGGCAGAAACCACAGTGCAGCGGCGGGCGGCGCAAGGCAGAGCGCAAGGCGCAACATATCATTTTCAATCCCGGCCTGCCCCAGCCCCATCGGCCATGCGAGGGCGAAGGCGACGATGCCGACGATCCGCCATTTCTTCTTGTTGTCGAGGCGGATTTTCACTTCGTCGTCTGTTCCTTGGTCGCAAGGAACTTGATGTCCGGCCAGTTTTCGTTGGCGTTGTCGAGATGCCAGGCGTTGCGGGCGAGGAAGACGGGATGGCCGTCATGATCCTCGGCAATGTTCGGCAGGTTCTGGTCGATGAAGGATTCCAGCTTGTCGCGCTTCGCGCTTTCCAGCCAGCGCGCGGTATGCAGCGCGGCGGTTTCGAAACGGACGGGCAGGTTGTATTCGGTACGGATGCGGTCGGCCAGGATGTCAAACTGCAGCGGGCCGACGACGCCGACGACCCAGCTGGAATCCATGCGCGGTTTAAACACGCGCGCCGCCCCCTCCTCCGCCAGTTGCAGCAAAGCCTCGCCCAGATGTTTCGCGCGCAAGGGATCATCAAGGCGCACACGTTGCAGATGCTCGGGCGCGAAGCTGGGGATGCCGGTCACGTGTAAAATTTCGCCTTCGGTCAGCGTATCGCCGATGCGCAGGTTGCCGTGGTTGGAAATGCCGATGATGTCGCCCGCATAGGCCTCCGCCGCCACTTCGCGCTCCTGCGCGAAGAACATCAGCGGATTATGAACCGTCACCTGCTTGTTGCTGCGCACATGGTACAGCTTCATGCCGCGCTTGAAATGCCCGGACGACAGGCGCGTAAAGGCGATACGGTCGCGGTGCTTCGGATCCATGTTCGCCTGGATTTTGAACACAAAGCCGGTGACTTTTTCTTCGTAAGGCTCGATAAACCGCTCCGCCGTCGGTTGCGGCTGCGGGATGGGCGCGTAATCCTTCAGCCCGCCCAGCAATTCGCGCACGCCGAAGGTGTTGAGCGCGGAGCCGAAGAACACAGGCGACAGGTGGCCTTCCAGATAATGCTTGCGGTCCATCGGCTTGCACGCGCCGCGGATCATCTCCACATCCTCGCGCAGTTTTTTCACCGCATCGGGCGGCAGCAGCGTATCCAGCTGCGGGTCGTCAAGGCCGGAGCATTTCACGGCATCGCCGATCGTTTCCCCCTTGGAGCGTTCTGCCAGCAGCAGCTGGTCGTTGATCAGGTCGTAACAGCCGAGGAAGTTTTTGCCCATGCCGATCGGCCAGCTGGCGGGGGTCACGTCCAGCGCCAGTTTTTTCTCCACCTCATCCAGCAGGTCGAAAGGGTCAAGCCCCTCGCGGTCAAGCTTGTTGATGAAGGTGATGATCGGCATATCCCGCAACCGGCAGACCTCGAACAATTTGCGCGTCTGCGCCTCGATGCCCTTTGCGTGGTCGATGACCATGATCGCGCTGTCGACCGCCGTTAATGTGCGGTAGGTATCTTCCGAGAAATCCTGGTGGCCGGGGGTATCGAGCAGGTTGAAGGTGATGTCGTTATATTCGAACGTCATGACCGACGACACGACGGAAATCCCGCGTTCCTGCTCCACCTTCATCCAGTCCGACCGCGCATGGCGCGCCGATTGCCGCGCCTTCACCGCCCCCGCCATCTGGATCGCGCCACCGAACAGCAGCAGTTTTTCCGTCAGCGTCGTTTTCCCCGCGTCAGGGTGCGAGATGATGGCGAATGTGCGGCGTTTTTCAACTTCGTCGCGGATGGTGGTCGTGGTCATTTTAAAAAATCTTTCCTTCGAACGGGTTCGCGCCCGTTTTGTCTTCTATTTCGACGACCCAGACGTCGGGGTCGCGTTTGATGCTGCGGGCGATGTAGTCGTCGGTTTTGCGTTCATCCGCAAGCGCGCCGTCGAAAACGTCCATCCAGCCCATGTCACCGTTTTCGTCGCGCGACTGGTTGAGCAGTTTGCAGCCCGAACCGGGGATGTAGATTTTTACCATCACCGTGCCCGCCGCCTCCGCCCCCTTATGCACGACGGTATGGGGGATGCCCTTCGCCGTGCATTGGCGCAGGTGGGCGGTCACCCATAGTTCGGTCGGGATGCGGTCCTCTGTCACCTTGGGGTCACTTTTTAATCTTGTGGCCGAAAATCTCGAAGGTGTGGTCGATGATTTTATAGCCGAGGCCTTCGGCGATTTTATGGATGTGCTGTTCCAGTTCATCCGACTGGAATTCGATGACCTGACCCGTTTCGGTGTCGATCAGGTGGTGGTGGTGTTCGTGGTCGTGTTCTTCCTTGACCTCGAAACGCGCATAGGTGCCGCCGAAATCATGTTTCACGACAAGGCCGAGTTCGGCCAGCAGGCCGAGCGTGCGGTAAACGGTCGCGATGCTGATCGACGGGTCGACGCGCTTGGCGCGGTCGCAAACCGTATCGACGGAGGGATGGTCGCCGGATTCCTCCAGCACTTTCAAAATCACTTTGCGCTGGTCGGTCATTTTCAGGCCGGCTTCGGCGCATTTCAGGAGCAGTTTAGACATGTTTTCCGTGGCCTTTTTTTGAGTGCATCTTATAGCCTATCCGCACGCCTAATTCCAGCCCCTTGTTATGTCAATTTTTAGGCGCCACCAGCATACGGTCGGCGGGGAAATCGAGGAAAATACGGGTCCCCCTGCCTTCGTCCGATTCCAGCGTCAGGCGGCCGTCATGCAGTTCCACCATCGCCTTTGCCAGCGGCAGGCCAAGGCCCGTGCCCTGCCCCTTGAAATATTTCGGGTCGTTCACCTGCGCGAAGGGTTCCAGCACCAAGCGTTGTTTATCGGTCGGGATGCCGCAGCCTTCGTCGATCACGGCAATGCGCAGGATATTGGTGGGCTTCAGCATTTTCGCCATCACCTGCACCGATTTTCCGGCAGGCGAGAATTTCACGGCGTTCGCCACAAGGTTGATGAGGATCTGGCGCAGCAGCCGCTGGTCGGCGCGGATATGCGGCACGGCGGCATCAACGTCGAATTCCAGCTTTACGGATGCCGCCTGCGCACGGTCGCCCATGATGCGCATCACGGATTCCAGAACGTCATGCAGCGCGACGTCGCTTTCGATCAGGTTTACCTTGCCAGCCTCGATCTTCGACATATCCAGCACGTCGTTGATAATGTCCAGCAGGTGGCGGGCGGAGAAATGGATGTCCGACAAATATTCTTCGTATTTCGGGTTGTTGATCGCGCCGAAGGTATGGTTTTTCATGAGTTCCGAGAAACCGATGATCGCGTTCAGCGGCGTGCGCAACTCGTGCGACATATTGGCAAGGAAGCTTGATTTGGCCTTGTTCGCGCTGTCGGCATCTTCCTTGGCGCGGCGCAGGTTGCGCACCATGTTTTTACGTTCCGTCACGTCGCGGATGGTCGATACCATGAAGCGGCGTTTTTGCGACAATTCCAGCAATGCGGTGGTGACAAGGATATCGGCCACGCTGCCGTCTTTTTTCAGGATCTGCAATTCGCGCGTGCCGTGGCGGCCGCGCTCGATAAAGGCCTGGTGCAGTTTGCGCGAAATCGCCTGATCTTCGGGCGGGATCAGCATGGCGAATTCCTCGCCAAGCAAATCCTCGCGCGTCCATTCGTAATCGCCAAGGAAGGTATCGTTCACGCGCACGATGCGGCCATGATGGTCGGTCACGACGATGCCGAGGCCGGACGCGTCGAACAGGGAGGTCAGCAGCATGATCGCGTCGTCCCGCTCGCGCTGCAGTTGCACGCTGTCCACCACGTCGGGGCGCGCCATGACATCGATAAAGCCCACGCGGCCTTCCGCGTCGAAAATCGGGTTCAATATAAATGCCTGCACGCGGATGCCGCCCGGCACGCGCGGCACGGCGTTGAATGTCACGGGGCGCTTGGTTTTCACGCAGGAGGTGAATGACTGCTCGATCTGTTCCGCAACCGCCCGTTCAAACAATTCCGACGGCGTTTTGCCGATCATCTTCTCGCGCGGCAAATCAAAGTATGATGCGGCGACGATATTGACTTCGGCATAGACGAACCGCCCGTCCGGCTCCGCCGATATTACAAGACGCGCAATCGGCGCCTTCAGGAAGATGTTCCTGAAGTCCTTGTCATGTATTGCGGTTTGTTCGGTAACGAGCATCGGTTTCCTGGCGGTATTTGCTTTCAAAACGCACCTTCCTTTTTGGTAGCACGTAAGTAGCAAACATCTGGTTAACGAATGGTTTCCGCCGCCGGAAACAGGTTAAGCTATGCCATTAAAATCACTTTATATTTTCATAATTCATTTGACGCTGCGGTATTTATATGCCACATTGTCACCACTTGAGGATAAGTCGCAGAATCGGACAGGCAGAAAAGCACTGCGACGGCACAGTTAGAAACGAGCCATAAAAAAAAGAGGTGTCCCTATGCTGCTTGATAAACACTACGTCAATACCGAAGGCAAATCCGTCGAACAGATCATCGATATCATGTTCAAGGAAAAAGAAATCCGCGAAGCCAAAGAGCGCGAAGACCGCCGCGCACAGGCAGAAGCGCTTGAAAAAGCCAAAGCCGAAATCACCGAAAAGAAACCGGCCGTGTCGGCAACCGCCGCCCCTGCCGCATCGGGCTTCAACCGCGTGATCCAGAAAGTCCGCAACTCGCTGCATCTCTAAACAACAGCAGTTCACACAAAAAACGGCGGCCATAAAAGGCCGCCGTTTTTGTTTTCACGGACAAAAATATCGTTAAATTTCAATCATAAAACCGCTACTTATTGACATATATTCGAAATAATCTACCCTAGAAGCAAGCTGAGTGCATCACTTCAGGCTGTGGCGTTTTTTATACTTATTGTTTCACGCCCGCTCTTTGCCGCACGATTTGCAAAACAACCCGAAATTTTTGCAAGAGGAGCATCCGCACATGGCGTTCGGAGACGAATATTCAAGCGACTATGCCTATTTCATCGCCGGCGGCACAACGCTGGCAGCCATCAAGAAATATGAAGCAGACAGCGCCGACACCAAAGGCATGCAGGCCGCCATCGCAAAGGAATATGGCGCGAAAGAATTCACCGGCGTTGGCGAAAGAGGTTATCTGGTTTTTGACAACCCCGTGGAAAATCCCGCGCTGGTTCTGCATACCGTCTATAAATCCGGCGGCCATGTCTACCGCCCCAATACAGACACCGCCGAAGGCAGGGCGCTGCAGGAAAAATTCGCCGATGTGCCTGAATTCGATTTGTCGCATCATGTTTTCGCCAAACGCCTGACGGGAGCCGAGACTGTCGCCACCAACCCCGACCATCTGCGCCCGAGCAGCGGACCTGTCGGCATCGGCCATTACAACGAAAACGCAACCTCAAGCGCCGCCAGCTTCCGGAAATACGGCGACACTTATGTCGTCAGCGTGCCGCGCGTTATCCGCGGCATCTTCAACGAAGCTTCGGCCAAGGCATCGGTCGAGGACAACTATACGCAGGCGGCAGGATATACCTATGAACGCTGGACACCGCCCGACAGCACTGAGATCCCCTATTCCAAGGTGATCGAACTGCAGGAAAAACAAAAAGGCGACCAGCTGGCGCAGCACAGCGTCAAAAGGAAGATCGCGGTATCCGCTCCCGGAAACTAGTAGCGTTTGCAAACAAAACCGGCGGCTGGCAACAGTTGCCGGTTTTGTTTTGCGCACGAGTCCGTCTGGCAAATCCTCTCTGTAAGGATTG
>JADYYV010000158.1 GCA_020853455.1 Alphaproteobacteria bacterium
AGGACATGAAGATTTCAGCATACAGTCTTCGCTAAAATCTCCCCCTTTACTTGTTCAAGCGGGCGAGCAAGGGGGCAAGCAAAATTGGATTTTTAGGGTCACTCTATATATGAATTACAACGTAAAACCCGAGACCAGAGTTATGCGAACACACTTACAGATTTTAGTTGAACGGGCATCCGATAAACCTTCTGGATTAGTGATTTCCAGCTGGGAAACGATCCCTTCCCCATAAAGACAGTACCCCGCATATTCTGCAAGATTACTTCATCGATTTGCTAAATACGGCGTTTTCGCTATATGATTGAGGTATGGTGACTGCATCCAAACAGCTTTCCGGTCGGCGCGTGCTCCTGATTATTTCGGGCGGCATTGCTGCGTATAAGGGGCTGGATTTAATACGGCGGCTGCGCGACACGGGGCTGGATGTGCGCTGCATCCTGACATCTGGCGGGGCGCAGTTTATTACACCGCTGTCGGTCGCTGCGCTGTCGGAGAATAAAGTCCATACCGATATCTTCTCCCTCACCGATGAATCCGAAATGGGACATATCCGCCTTGCGCGCGAATGCGACCTTGTGCTGGTGGCGCCCGCTTCGGCGAATATTATTGCGCGTGCTGCGCGCGGCTTGGCGGACGACCTTGCCTCGACCGTTTTGCTGGCGACCGACAAGCCCGTGATGTTCGCGCCCGCCATGAACCCTGTGATGCTGGCGAATGCCGCTGTGCAGGAGAACCTAGGGATTTTGCGCAAGCGCGGCTATGGCATCATCGAACCGGGCGTCGGCGGCACGGCCTGCGGCGAAATCGGGTCGGGCCGTTTGGCCGAAGTGCCCGATATCGTCACCATCGTCAGCGATTTTTTTTTAAAGAATGCGCCACTCCGCGGGCTTAAGGCGCTTGTCACTTCCGGCCCGACATTCGAGCCGCTTGATCCTGTCCGTTTCCTCGGCAACCGTTCATCCGGCAAGCAGGGCCATGCGATAGCCGAAGCACTGGCATTCGCGGGCGCGGAAGTCACGCTGGTAAGCGGCCCTGTGAGCGAACCACCGCCCCGTTTCGTGCAGACGATACAGGTTCAAACGGCGCGCGAAATGCTGGAGGCCTGCCTGAAATCGCTGCCCGCCGATATCGCCGTCTGCGCCGCCGCCGTTGCCGATTTCCGCCCCGAAGACGTGGCCGACCGCAAGATCAAGAAGTCCGGCAACGATCCCGTTTCGCTGAAACTGGTGCAGAACCCCGATATCCTCGCCACGCTGTCGCAAAGCAACCAGCGTCCGAAACTCGTCATCGGCTTTGCCGCCGAAACGAATGACGGGTTGGAAAACGCGAAAACGAAACTGGCGAAAAAAGGCTGCGACTGGCTGGTATTGAACGATGTGGGCGGCGGCAAGGTATTCGGGCAGGACAGCAATATCGTCACGCTGCTGCGCAAATCCGGCAACGATATCGCATCCGAAACATGGCCGGAGAAATCCAAAAAAGATGTCGCCCGCGATCTGGTCGCGCAGGCTGCCGCTTTCATGGCCAAGCCTGACTAAATACCGCTGCCCAAGCTGAAAACGCGGTTGGCGCCGCTGTCATCAACTGACACAAAACCGTCACAAAGGGGCGTCCCCGATACACCTCGTTTACGCAATTAAATAACCACTTATCAAATAAATTAAGAGGCTTCATATACTTACGCGGTTCCAAAGATAAACTTTGGAGCCGCTTTTTGATGGTCAATTGTTGGTTTGGGCAGATGAGACAGACACCAAGGCCCGACAGGACGGGTAGAAAGACCGGAGATCATCATGCAAAGCGAATTTGAAGCCATCATAATTGAAAATGTTGAAGCACCGCTCGAAAACGCGGTTCAGTACCGCGAATTCGGCCGGATCGCCAAGCGTGTCGGCGGCGCGATTATCGCTCTTGCGATGCTGGCTGCGCTTCCGTCGTTCGAGACGAACAAGGTCATCGCAGACAATGTTTCTATAGCCAGCCTGAGCTGTTCGCCAGCATCCTCGTTCCTGCGCAAGACAGTGTGCGAGATGCCCGGGCTGGATGCATCGACCAGTAAAATTATCTCGGAAGTGATAAAGACCCAGTAAGGCTTATTCAGCGCCGCCGAATTTATGGCTGACCGTGAACACGGCGGTGGCGGAACAGCCATCCGGGCATTGCGTCTTGCTGAGGTTGGTATCGATATATTCCAGCTTGAAGTCAATGTCCTGCCACGTATAGGTCGCGCCCAGCGACCAGTCATTGTACGACCCGACGCCATAGCGCGCCTTGTCATCGACATACTGGTGACCGAACGATCCCGTCACGCCAAATCCTGTTTCTTTGATCGGCGCATCTGCCTGGAATTTGCCGTATACGCCCGTGCCGCTGTCGCCCGAATTGTCGGGCGTATAAATGACGGTTGCCTTGGTATTCACGATGTCAAAGCTACGGCCGACAGCGGTGCTGAATTCGACAAGGTCGTAATCAAGCGCATCGGAAGCGCCGGGATAGAAAATTCCGTTCACCATGAAATCCCATTCAAAGCCCGCCCATTCCGTGGCGTAGCCCACATAGGTATCCAGTTCGTATATGGCTTCATGGCTGTCGTTGAAATCGACATTCGATGCCCAGACACCGGCATAAATGCCGCTGTCATGCGCCCAGTCGATGCTGCCCTGTATCGCGGGCTTTTCATCGGTTTGCGACATGCCGCGGTCGCGGTAATCGGTGGTGGCAGTCAGGGTAATGGAAAAATTGCCATAGGGGCTGGCGACGGCGGTTTCCTCCGCTTTAGCCTCCCCTGCCGCCGGATGTCCCGGCGATGCCGTTTCCTGCTGGGCAAGCGCCGCATGCGAGATGAAACACAAAACCGCTGTAGCGGCAACCAAGCCCCTGAACGACATTCCAAGCCCCCTTATGATGAAATCCAGCCTTTTTCGTGATCGATAAATATCCTGAACCATAGTTCGGTCACGAGCAAGGCAAAAACCTGTTTCTGCGACATGCCGCCGCCGCTTTTTGCGTTGGCGACCATTTGCCGGACGGCCTGCGGCTCGAATAATCCGCGGCGGCGGATGCTTTGTTCGGACAGGCAGACTTCGATCATGTCGCGCAACGGCCCGCGCGCAAGGCACTGGTCGAGAATCCCCATGCCCGGCTGCGCGACCGGCACGCGCAAGGGCGCGCCCACGAAATTCGGCATGGCGCGCGAGACATAGTTTCTCAGCAGCACCTTGCGGCTGCTTTCGGTGCGGCGCAGGCGGTCGGGCACGCCCAGCATGAAGGCGAAAAGCTTGTGATCCATAAAAGGCAGCCGGACGCCCAGCGAGCTGAAGCCCGCGAGCTTATCAACGACGGTCAGTGTGCCGTCTTGCAGCAAGTGGTCGCCCTGCATCCCCATCAGCGCGGCAAGCGGCGTCGGCCACGACTGCGCCGGCCTTTCGCGGTCTGTAAACGCGCCGACGACGGGCGCCATCACCCCGCCATAAATTTCCTGCCTGTCCCGCGCGTTGATAAGCGATGACACGCCCATATATTGCTGCTGTAACGTGCCATGATGCATCGCCTCGGCGAAATCGGCGAGGCGCTGCTTGTTGCGGGGGCCGATTTTACCGCTGAAATGCAGCTTGCGCGCGATGGTGGCGAGCGGCATGTAGTCCTTGAGCCGCGTAAATACCTTCCAGAAAAATTTCGGCATGCCATAGGCGGCCAGCAGCGTGTCGTGCTGCGGATAGTTCATGAACAGGTTATTCGCGCCGATGCCCGACATCGCGACCTTGACCTTCGATGACGCAAGGCGCGCCATCAGGTGCATCGTCAGAATATTCGGGTCGGCGACAGGCTGGTCAAGCGCCCAGACAAGCTCGGGCAGCCGGTCCATGAATTCGGGCTCGAACTCGATGGAATGATGGACGGCGCCGATGCGCCCCGCAATTTCCGCAGGCCCCGGCACGCCGTCGATA
>JADYYV010000159.1 GCA_020853455.1 Alphaproteobacteria bacterium
CTGACCGGCACGAAAGAAGGCTGCGCCGAAGGCGATTGCGGCGCCTGCACCGTGGCGGTCGGCAAACTGGTCAGGGGCGGGGTCGAATTCCAGAGCATGAACGCCTGCATCCTGTTCCTGCCGACGCTCGACGGCCGCGAAGTGGTGACGGTGGAACATCTGAAATCGGCAACCGGCGCGCCGAACGCCGTGCAGCAGGCGATGGTGAAATGCCACGGCTCGCAATGCGGCTTCTGCACGCCGGGCTTCGTCATGGCGCTGTCGACGATGGTCAACAACAAGAAAAACGCCGGCGACGACGATATTCAGGACGCGATTGCCGGCAACCTGTGCCGCTGCACCGGTTACCGCCCGATCGTCGACGCGGCGCGCATGGCGAATGAAACCGCCGACCGCGCGCTGCCGTCGCACCCCAGGGAACTGGCGGCAATCCAGCGCAACAGGCTGCTCGCTTACGAAACGCCGGCGGGGAAATATTTTTCCCCCGTCAGCGCCGAAGACCTGGCCGTGCTGCTGGCCGCTTATCCCGATGCCACTCTTCTGGGCGGCGGCACCGATGTGGGGCTGTGGGTCACGAAATTCCACATGGAACTGCCAGTGATTATTTATACCGGCAACGTGGCCGGGCTGCGCGATATCCGTGAAACGGCGGCGCTGCTGGAAATCGGCGCGGCGGTGACATATACCGAAGCGTTTGACGCGCTGGCGGCATTCGACCCCAGCATGGAAGATTTGCTGAAACGCTTTTCGTCGCTGCATATCCGCAATGCGGGCACGGTGGGCGGCAATATCGCGAACGGATCGCCCATCGGCGACGGCCCGCCGCCGCTGATCGCGCTGGGCGCAAAGGTCGTGCTGCGGTCAAAAACCGGCACCCGCATGGTGGAGCTGGAAGATTTCTTCATTGCGTATAAAAAACAGGACCGCAGGCCCGGCGAATTCGTCGAAAAACTGGTCATTCCGAAACGCCCCGATAACGTGCTGTTCCGTGTTTATAAATTGTCCAAGCGTTTCGATCAGGATATCTCGGCCGTTTGCGGCGCGTTCGCGCTGACGATCGAGCATGATAAAATCGTGGCCGCGCGCATCGCCTTCGGCGGCATGGCCGGCACGCCGCACCGCGCGCACAAGGCCGAAGCCGCGCTGGCCGGCCGCAACTGGAACGAAGAATCCGCCGAAGCGGCGATGGCCGCGCTGGACGACGATTACCAGCCGATGACGGATGCCCGCGCGTCCGCCGAATACCGCCGCACCGCCGCGCGCAACCTTTTGAAGCGGTTTTATATCGAAACCACCGACCCGTCGGTAAAAACACGGCTGTACCGCTATGCAGAATGACGCGAAAAAAATCGACGGCGGCATGGGCGCCCCGAAAACGCATGACAGCGCGCATCTGCATGTGTCGGGCGAAGCGACCTATACCGACGATGTGCTGGAACCGCAGGGCTGCCTGCATGCCTGTGTGCTGAAAAGCCCGCATGCCCATGCGAAGATCACGAAGATCGATATTTCCGGCTGCTGCATCCCGGGCGTGCATGCCGTGATGACGGCGAAAGATATTCCGGGCGTGAACGACGCCGCGCCGGTTTTTCCGGGCGACCCGATTTTCGCCGATGGCGTGGTTTTGTATTACGGCCAGTGCGTGCTGGGCGTGGCGGCGGACAGCATTGAAATCGCGCGCCGAGCGGTGAAGCTGGCGGTCGTCGAATACGAACCGCTGCCCGCGATACTGAACGTGCATGACGCGATTGCCGCGCAAAAATTCGTGGGCGACCCCTATGAAATGGGGCAGGGCGACGCGGTCGCTGCGATTGCGCAGGCGAAAAACAAAATCTCCGGCGCGCTTGATATCGGGGGCCAAGACCATTTCTACCTCGAGGGCCAGATCGCGATGGCGACGCCGCTCGAAAACGGCGAATTCCATTGCTGGTCGTCGACGCAGCACCCGTCCGAAGTGCAGCACCTGATCGCCAAAATGCTGAACCTGCACGACCACGCCGTAACGGTCGAGGTACGGCGCATGGGCGGCGGCTTCGGCGGCAAGGAAAGCCAGGCGTCGCTGATCGCCTGCGTGGCATCGGCGCTGGCGTGGAAAACGAAACGCCCCGTCAAATTCCGCCTCGACCGCGACGACGACATGATCATGACGGGCAAGCGGCACGACCTGAACGTGAAATACACTGTCGGCTTCGACGACGACGGGCTGATCGACGGCATCGAATATATCCACGCCGTGAATTGCGGCATGAGCCCCGATTTGTCGAACGCGATTGCCGACCGCGCGATGTTCCATGCCGATAACGTCTATTACCTGAAAAACGCGCACATCACCAGCTACCGCTGCTTCACGCACAAGGTATCCAACACCGCCTTCCGCGGTTTCGGCGGGCCGCAGGGCATGCTGGCGATGGAATATGTGATCGACGATATCGCCCGCAAGCTTGGCAAAAATCCCGAAGACGTGCGCGCCGTCAACCTCTACGACGCCAAAGGCGCGCTGAAGGACCGCTGCACCACCCATTACGGCATGACGGTCGAGGACAACATCATCCGCGACATCTTCGCGCAGCTGGAACGCAGCGGCGAATATGCCGCGCGCCGCGAAGCGATCAGGACATTCAATACGCAGAACGCCATCCTGAAAAAAGGCATTGCGCTCACCCCCGTCAAATTCGGCATCAGTTTTACCCTGACCATGCTCAATCAGGCGGGCGCGCTGGTGCATGTCTACAAAGACGGCACGGTGCAGCTGAATCACGGCGGCACGGAAATGGGGCAGGGGCTTCATACCAAGGTCTGCCAGGTCGTGGCCGATGTGTTCCAGATCGATTTCGACAAGGTGCGGATTACCGCGACGAACACCAGCAAAGTGCCGAACACCTCGGCCACCGCCGCCTCCAGCGGCGCGGATTTGAACGGCAAGGCGGCGGAGGCGGCGGCGCGCACCATCCGCGATCGGCTCGCCGATTTCGCGGCGTCGCATTTCGACACCGATGCCAGCCTTGTCAAATTCGCGGGCGGCTATGTTCATGCGGGCGAAAAGACGCTGTCGTTCAAGGAGCTGGTGCAGCTGGCCTATGCCGCGCGCGTGCAGTTGTCATCGACCGGATTTTATAAAACGCCGAAAATCGCGTGGGACAGGCCCAAGGGCAAAGGCCGCCCGTTTTACTACTTCGCCTATGGCGCGGCGATCACCGAAGTTATCATCGATACGCTGACCGGCGAATATAATATTCTCCGCGCCGATATCCTGCACGATGCCGGCCAGTCGCTGAACCCCGCTATCGATATCGGGCAGGTCGAGGGCGGCTATGTGCAGGGCGTCGGCTGGCTGACATCGGAGGACTTGTGGTGGAACGCCAAGGGCGAATTGAAAACACATGCCCCCAGCACCTATAAAATCCCGACCGGCCGCGATGTGCCGAATGATTTCCGCACCGCGCTGTTCGAGGGCATCAACCCCGAAGAAACCATTTACCGGTCCAAGGCCGTGGGCGAACCGCCGCTGATGCTCGGCATCTCCGCCTTCCTCGCGCTACGCGATGCGGTCGCGGCGACGGGCGCGCCGAATTGCATCCCGCCGCTGCAGGCGCCCGCCACGCCCGAAAACGTGCTGAAAGCCATCGAAGCGGTGCGCAAATGACCAGCCCGCATGACTGGCTGCCCGTCCTGACCGACCTGACCGAACGCGGCGAGCCCTGCGTGCTGATTACCGTGATGGAGGCCAAAGGTTCGACCCCGCGCGAAGCGGGCGTGAAAATGATCGCGACATCATCCGCGCAATTCGGCACGATTGGCGGCGGCAACCTTGAATTCGAAGCGATCGCCGCCGCGCGCGAATTGCTGGCCGGCGCGGGCAAGCCGACGGTGAAAGGCTATCCCCTCGGCCCGAAACTGGCGCAATGCTGCGGCGGCGCGGTTTCCGTGTTCCTTGAACCCTTCCTGCCCGTCGGAAAAACATTGTACCTGTTCGGCGCGGGGCATGTGGGCAAGGAAGTCGTGAAGGTGCTGGACGGTTTGCCGCTGAAGGTGAAATGGGTGGACGAGCGCGCCGGCGAGTTCCCTGCCGCGCTGCCGAAAAACTGCGAGAAAATCGTCACCTCCGCGCCTGTCGCGGAATTGCGCGCCGCCGATGACAACAGCTATATCGCCGTCATGACGCACAGCCATGATCTGGATTTCGACCTCGTGCGCGCGGCGTATAAGGGGAAATTCGCCTATCTTGGCTTGATTGGTTCAGATACCAAACGCGTGCGGTTTGAAAAACGCCTTGCCGCAGACGGCGTGACGAAAGAACAACTGGCGCAGCTGCACTGCCCGATCGGTTTGGGCGATACCGGCAAGCATCCGCGCGAAATCGCTATTTCCATCGCCGCCGAACTCCTGACGCTCGGGATTTGCAGGGGTGCGGAGCAGGAGCAGGCGGCGTGAAAAAACCCGTCTATCTCGACTACCATTCCACCACGCCCTGCGATCCTGCGGTGATCGACGCGATGATGCCGTGCTTCGGCGCGGGCTTTGGCAATCCAGGCGCGAAATCCCATGCGCATGGCCGCAGAGCCGCGCGGCAGCTGGAACAGGCGGTCGGAAAAATCGGCGCGCTGATCGGCGCAACCCCCGAATCTGTCACGCTCACCAGCGGCGCTACGGAATCCAACAACCTTGCGCTGCTGGGTCTCGCCGGGCGCGCAACGGATAGAAAAGAAATCGTCATCACCGCGATTGAACACAATTGCGTATCCAATACCGCCGCATATCTGGCGACCAGGGGTTTCACCGTCAAAACCGTGCCGGTCGATGCGCATGGCTTTGTGCAGCCGGACGAATTGAAAAAGCATGTTTCTGCGCAAACGCTGGTCGTTTCCGTCATTACCGCCAGCCATGAAATCGGCACGATCCAGCCCCTGAAGGAATGTGCCGCCATCGCCCACGCCGCGGGCGCGCTGTTCCATACCGATGCCACGCAGGCGCTCGGCAAAATCGCCTTCGACGTAGACGATATTCAGGCCGACCTCGTCAGCTATTCCGCGCATAAAATTTACGGGCCTGTCGGCATCGGCGCGCTTTATGTGCGGCAAAAACCGCCTGTCGCTATTTCCCGTGTCTTCTTCGGCGGCGCGCAGCAGAGCCTGCGCCCCGGCTCCGTGCCGCTTGCACTCGCGGTCGGTTTCGGCGCGGCCAGCGATATCGCGACGCAGAGCCTCGCGACCCATATCCCGCATCTGCAAAAAATGGCGGCGCTGTTGCAGGCCGAATTGCAAAGGGCGATTCCCGCGCTGAAGCTCAACGGCGGCGCCCCCCGCCTGCCGGGGCTGCTGAACATCCGCCTGCCGGATGTGTCGGCGCAGGACATCATGCTGGAACTGGCGGATGACCTGTGCATGTCCACGGGTGCCGCCTGTTCATCGGCCAACCGCAAACCCTCGCCGGTGCTGAAGGCCATCGGGTTGTCGGATATCGATATCGATTGCAGCCTGCGCCTGACCGTCGGCCGGCAATCCACTGGGGAAGAAATGGTTTATGCTGCCGGCGCGCTGGCAGAGGGTGTGCAGCGCCTTTCACGCCGCGCCGCATAATATTTACGAAAAATAAACCCCTTTTGCCCCAATATAGACTCATATGCCGTTTCACAGCTATGCTTGCAGCGCGTTTTCGTACTTTTTGAAAGGTAACCGCTATGGGGCTGATGAGTTTTATTTCCAAGCAATTTATCGACGTCATCCAGTGGACGGATCCCGGCACCAATGTGCTGGCCTACCGCTTCCCGATGCAGGACCAGGAGATCCAGAACGGCGCGCAGCTGGTGGTGCGCGAGGCGCAGCAGGCCGTGTTCTTCAACGAAGGAAAATTCGGCGATAAATTCGGCCCCGGCACCTATACGCTGAATACCCAGACGCTGCCGATCCTGACCTACCTTAAAAACTGGGACAAGGCGTTTGAATCGCCGTTCAAGTCGGATGTCTATTTCCTGTCGATGCGCGAATTCACCGACATGAAATGGGGCACGCCGCAGCCCATCACCATTCGCGACAAGGAATTCGGCGCGCTGCGCATCCGCGCCTTCGGTAACTATTCGTTCAAGATCGGCGATATCGAGACGTTCTGGACGAAACTGTCCGGCGCTGCCGAGGTTTATACGGTTGACCAGATCGAAGGCCAGCTGCGCACGGCGATCATCGCGTCGATTTCCAGCTACCTTGCCAAATCCGGCATCGCGTTCATTGACATGGCCGCAAGCCAACTGGATTTCTCGACCAAGCTGCAGGAAGCTGTCGCCCCCGTGCTGAAGAATTACGGCCTCGAGCTGAAATCCTTCTGGGTGCAAAGCATCTCGCTGCCCGAAGAAATGGAAAAACAGCTGGATAAACTGTCCTCCATGGGCATGTTCGGCGACCTCAAAAAATACGCGACCTTCCAGTCGGCCGACAGCATTTCGGTCGCCGCTGCCAATCCGGGCGGTGTGGCGGGCGCGGGCGCCGGCATCGGCGCGGGCATGGCGATGGGCAATATGATGATGCAGTCGCTGGGCCAGGGGGGCGCCGCTGCGCCCGCCGAAGACCCGCTCGCGATGCTTGAAAAACTGGGCGAGCTGCAGAAAAAAGGCGTGCTGACGCAGGCCGAATTCGATGCCAAAAAGGCGGAACTGCTGGCCAAAATAAAATAGGCGACCGCCCCGGTGAAAAAATACCCTTGCCCGTCCTGCGGCGCGGAAATCCCGTTCCGCACCAGCGTCGCCAGCCACGGCATCTGCCCGTATTGCCGCACCATGGTCGTGCGCGACGACGAGGGGCTGCGCAAAACCGGCGACATGGCGCAGCTGCCCGACGACATGAGCCCGTTCCAGCTGGGCACCGAAGGCACGTTCAACGGCGTGCGTTTCGGCATCGCCGGCCGCATCCGCCAGAACTGGGAAGACGGCAGCTGGAACGAATGGTTTATCGTGTCGGACGACGCCAGGCGCGGCTGGCTTGCCGAAGCGCAGGGGTTTTACGCGCCCTGTTTCGAGGTCGAAAACCTGTCGGACGAAACCCTGCACGCGATCGGCAAGATGCAGGAATGGGCGGGCGGGAATGTTGCGGGCGGCGACTGGGCGAAAAGCCCCGTGGGCCAGCGCATCAAGATCGAGAAAACCATCTATAAAATCGTCGATATCAAAAACGCCGAATGCGTGGCGGCGGAGGGCGAATTGCCGTTCTCCTCGCCGCAGGGGCGCAAAACCGTTTCCATCGACTGCCTTGGGGGCGACGGCAAATTCGCGTCGGTCGATCTCGCCGACGGGGGCGCGCGCGTCTTTACCGGCGCTTATGTCGACTGGACGTCGCTGAATTGCCGCTATTACCGCAGCTTCGAGGGCTGGAAGCCATGAACGCCTCCGATTTCGGCCCCAACCTGTTCGGCGAAGAACCGGCCCCCGTCAAAAAAGCGGCGATCCGCAAATTCAACTGCCCCTCCTGCGGCGGCGAAATCCAGATCCGCGCGGCGGGGCATACGCTGACCGCCATCTGCGCGCATTGCGGCACGGTGGTCGACGCGGCCGATGAACGCGTCACCATCATCGACGATGTGCGCACCAAGCTGCGCCCGACCCTGATCGAGATCGGCCAGCGCGGCACGCTGGAAGGCATCGACTGGGAAGTCATCGGCTATGTGCTGAAAAGCGACCGCACGAAACAGTATTTCTGGGACGAATACCTGCTGTTCAACCCCTATCACGGCTTCCGCTTCCTGGTGCAGATGGACGGGCACTGGAATGTCGTGCGCGTGGTGAAGGAAGATTTCCAGCGCATGGGCTTCGTCACCACCGTCTGGCATGAAAACCAATCCTTCCGCCCCTTCCTCCGCGACCAGCCGATCGTGCAGTATGTGAAGGGCGAATTCTACTGGCGCATCCGCCGCGGCGACACGGCCACGACCGAAGATTACGTGGCACCGCCCTATATGCTGTCGTTCGAAAAAGTGCCGGGCGAAGAAACCGCGTCGCTGTGCGAATATACCGAACCCGACGCGGTGCAGGCGGCCTTCGGCCTGCAATCGATGCCGCGCCGCAAGGGCGTGGGGCCGAACCAGCCGTCGCCGTACAATATCGCCGCCTTGATGAAATCGGCGGCGATGGCGGTTGCGGTCGCCTTCGTCATTCACATGGCGGCGGTCGCGGCATCGGCGTCGCAGCCGGTGATGACGCTGAACAAGGTTTTCCAGCCGGGCGACCAGACGCGCGAATTCGTCAGCGAGCCGTTCACGCTGCCCAGGCAATCGAATATCTACATCGAATCAAGCGCGCCCGTGTCGAACGCCTGGGCGGAACTCGGCCTCACCCTCGTGAACGAAACGACCAAGGAAGTGTTTGAACTCACGCAGGGCATGGAATTCTATTACGGTTCCGATTCCGACGGCCCGTGGCGCGAAGGCAGCCCGACCGCCGACGGCTACCTGTCGGGCGTTCCCGCCGGCACCTACCGCATGACCTATGACATCGAATCCGACGTGCTGCAGAAAGCGCAGCCGCTGCAGGTTAGCATGACCGCGAAGCGCGACGTCGTCAGCTGGGGAAATTTTTTCTGGACGATGTTCCTGCTGCTGGCCCATCCGGGCGTCGCATGGCTGCGGTCGTCCGCGTTTGAAAACCGCCGCTGGGAAAACAGCGATTTCCCGCGCACCGCTTCGGGGGGCGACGACGAATAATGCCGAAATTCTACACAATATTCTGTATCGCGGTGCTGGGGCTGTATGGATATGCCAACGCCCGCGGCATCGTCTATAGCGCGTATCTTACCGGCAGCGGCACCGCGCAAAAAGCCGCTTCCGCCCGTTATCACAAATAGGAGAAATACAATGGAAGAATTCGTCAACATGAAATACGTCTATGCCGCGCTCGCCTATTCGGGGCTTGGCATCGTCATCCTCGGCATCGCCTTCACGCTGTTCGACATCATCACGCCGAAATTCAGCATCTGGAAGGAACTGGTGGAAAAACAGAACGTCGCGATGGCGATTTTCCTGGCGTCGCTGATGGTGTCGATGGCGATCATCATTTCCTCCGCCGTCCACGGATAATAAACGATGCCGACGCTGCTGCTGATATCGGTGATCGTGATCGCCACCTGCGGGCTCGTGTACGAGCTTATCGCGGGCACGGCCGCCAGTTACCTGCTGGGCGACAGCGTCACGCAATTCTCGACCGTTATCGGCTGCTACCTGTTCGCGATGGGCCTCGGCTCGTGGCTGACGAAATACGTGGAACGCAACCTGATCGGCGTTTTCATCAAGGTGGAAATCCTGGTGGGCGCGATCGGCGGCGCATCGGCGATGCTGCTGTTTATGCTGTTCGACCATGTCGCGTCGTTCCGCGTGCTGCTGTATTTCCTTGTTTTCGTCATCGGCATGCTGGTGGGCGTGGAAATCCCGCTGCTGCTGCGTATCCTGAAAGACCGGCTGGAATTCCGCGAACTGGTCAGCCGCGTGCTGGCGCTCGATTATCTGGGCGCGCTGTTCGCCTCCGTCTTGTTCCCGCTGGTGCTGGTGCCGTATCTGGGGCTGGTGAAATCCAGCTTCCTGTTCGGCATGCTGAATGTGGGCGTGGCGGTCTGGGTGGTTTATGCGCTGAAGGAC
>JADYYV010000160.1 GCA_020853455.1 Alphaproteobacteria bacterium
AGCAAGATGGGCAGCAGCGGCGGCGCGGGCATCTGCGCAAAACGCGCATGGAACAAGTCATCGTCGCCCGTGCGCACGGCATCATAAAGCGCGCCCAGCGGGCTGGTGTCTTTATCCGTTGATGCGGGCGTTGTCGTCATGGGCGGATGATTTCCTTTCCCCGAAAGCTAGCGATTTTGAATGGTTATGTCAATAAATCCGCTTTCTTTTAACATAACTTATGACAAGTATCTTTGAGTCACAACAGCTTATTTAATTCGGGGCCGGATACGGCTAGAATACGGCAGGACAAATAACCGCGCACAACGAGGCATCCATGGAAAAATCTGAAATCGCACGCCTGCAAAAATACCTGCAGGAAAAATTCGGCAACAAGCAGCTCGCGGTTGCGGCCCGCAAGGAAGCGAAAGATTCGCTGGAAGTGACGCTGGCCGGCGAATTCATCGGCACCATTTACCGCGACGATGACGAAGGCGATATTTCCTATGACTTCAACATGGCGATCCTTGAAATGGATCTGCCCGCCGCGGCTTAAAACCATTCCACGTTAGGGGCAGGGCACAATGAAAATTTACGGCAAGTCGCTGACAGAAATTTTTTCCATGCTGCCTTGGGCCTATAAGGCCGTGGTCATCATGGGATCGGCATTCTTCCTCTTCGCCGTGCCGTACAGCCTGCACTTCTTCCTGACGCTCGGCATGGTGTCCGACAAGGTGGAACCGATTGCGTTCCCGGGCCTTGCGCAAAACACGCGCGGCATGCTGGATCCCAGCGTCGCGTCCGACGGCAAGATCGCGGTGATGGCACATACCACGACCAGCCTGATCAACATCAACGGCGCGCCGCAATTATCGGCGGAAGTGAACCTGGAGCGCGCAACCGCCCCCTGCCGTAGCTGGATGACGATTTCCGGCGCGGGCTTCGCCGCCAAGGAAGACGCCGACGTGCCCGGCATGTTCAAGGGCGACCCGCCGCTGAACAGGGGCGTGTGGCGCTACGAAACGCCCGCGATCGTCTATGATCCCGATGATCCCGGCCGCGAATGGAAACTGTTCGCTTACCGCTATTTCTGGAACGGCGACGAAAAGACCGCGCGCTATTACAGCATGATCGTCAGCAGAACCGCGAGCCGCCCGGACAGCAACTGGAGCGAGGAAAAATGGGTCTTCGCGCCCAACACCAAATGGCCGCCCGACCCCTTTGCGAGCCTCGCCGAACACCGCTTGTCCGAAATAAGCCCGGAGCTTGCGGATGTCGTGTTTTACGCACGCCCCAGCGTCGTTTACGTGGCAAAACAAAAGACGCTGTTCATGACGCTGTCGGCCTTCACAACCGCGTCCAGCCTGCCCGACCGCATCATCCTGCTGGCGTCGATCGACCACGGCGCGAACTGGAGCTATCGCGGCGTCGTCATGCGCGCAACCGATGTGCCGAAAATGGGCAATTACACCAATTCGACCGGCGGCAACCTGTTGATGTTCAACGACCAGCTGTATCTGGCGCTGGTGCTGGGCAACGCGGTCGCCGACGGCCTTGGCACGTCGATCATCCCGTTCGAGGATGTTTTGAACGCGAAGCTGAAGCGCGACGAGAAAACCGGCGCACCCGTGATCGTCAACCACCTGCCGCGCAATTCGATGCAGCCGTCGAAAATCGGCGGCGGTTTTGCGGCCTATACCGACATGTGCCGCACGGGCATGATGATCTCGGAATACTCCGATATCCGCAGCAGTTTCCAGATTTTCAAGACGTATAAAAAACCGCTCGATAAATAATCTGTTTCGTCAGAAGCTTGGCCGGCGTTGTGCGTGCCGCGCAAATTTATTTCGTTTTTTAAATTCGCGCTTTTTCGCTCTGGCGCGATTCAGCGAAGTTGGATAGTATCCAGACTTCCAACGAATAAAAAAATATCACCGAAGCGAATTATTAAAGGGAGACCGTCGATGGCATCGCTTTACTTCAAATATGCCGCCATGAATTCGGGCAAATCGACGCAACTTCTTCAGGCTCAATACAACTACTTCGAACGAGGCATGAATCCGGTTGCGATGACCGCGCAGTTGGACACACGCGCAGGCGCGGCGAAGATCTCGTCGCGCCTGGGCCTCGACTGCCCGGCCTATACCTTTGACAAAACGACCGATGTCTTCGCCTTTATCGAAGACATGCACAAGGACAAGCGCGTCGATATCCTGTTCGTGGATGAATCGCAGTTCCTGTCCGAAGAACAGGTTTTCCAGTGCGCGCGCGTGGTGGACGACCTGAAAATCCCCGTCATGTGCTATGGCCTGAAAACCGATTTCATGGGCAAGCTGTTCACGGGATCGGAGGCGCTGCTGCGCCTTGCCGACAACATCGAGGAGATCAAGGCGATCTGCTGGTGCGGCAAGAAAGCGACCATGACTGCCCGCCTGACCCCCAAGGGCGACATGCTGACCGCAGGGCAGCAAATCGCGATTGGCGGCAATGAAATGTACACCTCGCTCTGCCGCAAGCATTTCATGCGCGGCGAGGCGAAGGCATTGCCCGTGTCGGCGGAGAAGAAGAAATCGGCGGCTTAAACACCCAGCCGATCCAAGAAAAAGCCCCGTACCAATTTTGGTCGGGGCTTTTTCTTTGTCCGATTTTAGGCCTTAGGTGTCGATATTCGTCACTTCCAGCGCGTGTTCCTGGATGAAGTCGCGGCGGGGTTCGACGATGTCGCCCATCAGGGTCGAGAAGATTTCGGACGCCATGTCTTCCTTGTCGACCTTCACCTGTAAAAGCGAGCGGATGGAGGGGTCGAGCGTGGTTTCCCAAAGCTGTTCGGGGTTCATTTCACCAAGACCTTTGTAGCGCTGGATGCCGAGGCCTTTTTTGGAGGCTTCGATCACCTTGGTATAAAGGTCGTAAGGGCCGTAAATGGCGATATCCTTGTCGCCGCCCTGCAATGCGCCAAGCCCGTTGAAGAATTCGGTGAAGACTTCGGTGCTTTTGCCAAGGCGCTGGCCGTCATGGGAGTTGAGCTGTTCCGCCGTGATTTCGATGCGTGTTTCGACGCCGCGCACGATGCGGGAGAAAGCGAAGCCGCCGCTTTCCAGCAGCTGGCCTTTCCAGCCGCGCTCGTAAATTTCCGAGATGGCATCGAGGCGTTTGGCGACCGTATCGGCAACCGCCTGCGTGCGGCCCTCCGGGCTGAACGCGCCTGCCGCGGCCGCCTGTTCGACGACGTTCTGGTTGCCGATGCGGTTGATGATGGGGTCGAGGTTCTGCTTGATCTTTTGCGAGAGCAGCAAAATACCCTTGAGATCCTTGCCGGTCGCGACTTCGCCGCCTGCGATCTTGAAGCGCAGGTCTTCGACCGCGCTGTCCAGCAGGTATTCTTCCAGCTCGGCGTCGTTCTTGATGTAACGCTCGGCCTTGCCGCGCTTGACCTTGTACAGCGGCGGCTGCGCGATATACAAATGCCCGCGCGTGATGATTTCGTGCATCTGGCGGTAGAAGAAGGTCAGCAACAGCGTGCGAATGTGGGAACCGTCGACGTCCGCGTCGGTCATGATGATGATTTTGTGGTAGCGCAAATCATCGATCTTGAATTCCTCGCGCCCGATGCCGGTGCCAAGCGCAGTGATGAGCGTGCCGATTTCGGCGGAGTTCAGCATGCGGTCGAACCGCGCGCGTTCCACGTTCAGGATCTTGCCGCGCAAGGGCAGGATAGCCTGGTTCTGGCGGTTGCGCGCCTGTTTCGCCGAACCGCCTGCCGAGTCACCCTCGACGATGAAGATTTCGGACAGGGCAGGATCTTTTTCGGAGCAGTCGGCAAGCTTGCCGGGCAGCGACGATATATCCAGCAGCCCCTTGCGGCGCGTCAGGTCGCGCGCCTTGCGGGCGGCTTCGCGGGCGGTTGCGGCTTCGATGATTTTCGCGGCGATTTTCTTGGCGTCCTGCGGATTTTCTTCAAACCATTCGGAAAGTTTTTCGCCAAGGACGGATTCAACGACCGGTTTTACTTCGGACGATACCAGCTTGTCTTTCGTCTGGCTGGAGAATTTGGGATCGGGAACTTTCACCGACAGAACGCAGGTCATGCCTTCGCGCATGTCTTCGCCGGTCAGCTCGACCTTTTCTTTTTTCGCCAAACCAGAGCGGTCGGCATAGGCGTTGATCGTGCGCGTAAGCGCGGCGCGGAAACCGGACAGGTGCGTGCCGCCGTCGCGCTGCGGGATGTTGTTGGTGAAGCAGACGGTGTCTTCGTGATAGGCGTCCGTCCATTCGATTGCGGCTTCGACCGTGATGCCGCCCTGTTCGCCCTTCACATAGATGGTGGGCTTGTGCAGCACGGTTTTCGCACGGTTGAGGAAGTTGGCGAAGGCGACCAGGCCGCCGTCATAGATGAATTCGCTTTTCTTCGCTTCCGCCTTGCGGTTGTCGATCAGCGTCAGGCGTACGCCGGAGTTGAGGAACGCCAGTTCGCGCAGGCGATGTTCGAGCGTCGAGAAATTGAATTCGACCATGGTGAATGTTTCGGTCGAGGGCAGGAACGTGATTTCCGTACCCGTCTGTTCCGGATCGCAGGTGCCGACGGGCTTGAGCGGCGCTTCGGCATCGCCATGACGGAAACGCATTTCCCAAATTTTTCCATCGCGCCAGATACGCAGGTCGAGTGTTTTCGACAGCGCGTTGACGACGGAAACGCCGACGCCGTGCAGGCCGCCGGAAACTTTGTAGGAGTTCTGGTCGAATTTACCGCCGGCATGAAGCTGCGTCATAATCACTTCGGCTGCGGATACGCCTTCGCTTTTGTGAATCTCGACGGGACTGCCGCGGCCGTTGTCGCGTACGGTGATCGAGCCGTCGGCGTTCATCGTCACATCGACGCCGTCGCAATGCCCGGCCAGCGCTTCGTCGATCGAGTTATCGACGACCTCATAGACCATGTGATGCAGGCCGGTGCCGTCATCGGTGTCGCCGATATACATGCCGGGGCGTTTGCGCACCGCGTCGAGGCCCTTCAGGACCTTGATTGAATCCGCGCCGTAGTCGTCGACAGCGATCTGCTTGTCGGACTTTTTTGCCGGTTCGGTCATGTCATTTTCCCTTGTCATGTCTTTGGAATTATACACCAGTAATATAGCAAAATAGGACAGAAATCTGGAGTAAAAAGAGGCGCAAAAAATTCCCTGAAATCAGTATTTTAGCCCCTAAAAAACAGCCTGAAAAACCCCCTGATTTCAGGGGCTTGTCAGTTTACAGAATCCTGTGTTTTTGCAGACCCCCCAAATCGCCCTTTTTTAGCGCGTAGAAGCCAGCGCCAGCAGCACTGCGCAGGCGACGATGCCCATGCCGGGCCATACCGCGGCTTCTTCCTTGTGCTTCGCAGCCATGTAAAACAGGGCAATAAAAACGGGCGTGCTGAGGTTAAGGGCGGCCTGGTAAGACGGGTTCGCGGTGAATGCCATCGCATAGTTTTTAAAGATCATGTGGCAGAGCCATGCCGCCGACAGCAGCAGCACCGCCTTCAGCATTTTGGTGTTCACCCAGCTGACGGTTGTGGACGTGCCGATGCCGCGATAAAGCGTGTAACCGCCGATCAGGAACACGGCGATGATGGACTGCACATACATGTAGCCATAGACCGCACCCTCCAGCGGGCCGTGATCCATCGCGTATTTATTCAGCACTGTCGTAACCGTGTAACCGGCAAGCGCGGGCGCGGTATAGACCAACGCGGATTTCGTGACTTCGCATTTGTTGAGCCGCATCGCGAAGAACACGCAGCCGATCAGCGCGGCCAGTATGGCGGCGGTGTTCCACGGCCGTTCGGCATATTTCGCGAGCAAGCCGGGGTCGAAGAAAAACCACAGCAGGAAGGCGCACCACACGGTAACAGGCTGCACGCGGCTGACCACGCCGCCGCCATACATGGCGCTGGCGTTGAAAATGCGGATGTCGGAGAAAGTGCCGACGAAAACGGTGACCAGCACCGCCGCGTAAAAACGCGGATCGGTCGGCAGTTCGACATACAGCATCATCGGCGTCATCGCGGCGACAATCACGACGCGCATCCAGAACACCAGCAGATGCCCCGGCTGTTTCATATATTGGTTCACAAGGTAGAAGCCGGCGGAAAACACAGCGGCGATCAGCGACGCGAACACCCATCCCCAGCCGCTCATGAATTCGTGAAAGCCCGCGCCGGTATGCATCATTTCGCAACGGACTCCAGCATCGGTTTCGCCGTCACGGTTGCGCCTTCGACGTGATAAAAGCGCGCGCTGTTTTTCAGCTGGCTGAAAATGGCGGGATCAGTGCCGGTCAGGAAGACCTGGCCATCCAGCGACGACAGGATCGTAAAAAGTTCGTCGCGGCGCGCGTCGTCAAGATGCGCCGCCACTTCGTCCAGCAGCAGGACAGGCACGAAACCTTTCTCTCCGCGCATCATCAGCGCGTGGGCGAGGACGATGGCGAGCAGCAAGCCTTTTTGCTCGCCGGTCGAGCATTGGTCGGCGGGCATGTCTTTGGCCGCATAGCGGACGAGGAAATCGCTGCGCTGCACGCCTTCATGCGATTTGCCGCTATGGGCATCGAGGCCGCGCGATTGTTTAAAGCGTTCTTTCAACGCTTCTTCGACCGCAAGCGCGGGCTGGCGCTGGATTTCGCTTTCGGTCCAGCCGGACAGGGAAATATAGGGGAGCGGAAACAGCGTGCGCCCCTCGCCCAGTTGCGCCACATAATGCGCAAGCCGCGATAGCAGGTTAAGGCGCGACGCGGCGATGCAAACGGCATCAGCGGCCAGTTGCGTTTCGAGCGCGTCCAGCCAGCGCGGGTCGCTGTGGCGGTGTTCGGTCAACAGCTTCAGCCGTTCGCGCAGATTTGTGTCGTAGTGATTAAGCCGCGTGACATGCCCCGGTTCGAACGCATAGACAAGCCGGTCGAAAAATTTACGGCGCGACGACGCGCCCTCCAGAAACAATCTGTCCATCTGCGGCGTCAGCCAGACGCAGGACATGAAGGACGACAATTCGTTCTGCGCCTTGGCTTCTTTTCCCTGAATGCGCACGACGCGGCGTTTGTAGTTGCGGTCAAGCCCGGTGCCGAGGCGTACGCTGTGCCCGCCGGCGGTTTCGACTTCGGCGGATACGGCCCAAAGATCTTCCGCCCCCGCATTGCGGTTTTTCATTTCCAGCAGGTCGGCGCCGCGCAAACCCTTGCCGGGGATCAGTAGGCTGACGGCTTCGAGAATATTGGTTTTCCCGGCGCCGTTCGCGCCCGTGAAGACCGCCATGCGCGCGCCCGCAAGGTCAAGGCGCAGCGTTTCATAGCCGCGGAATTGGGTCAGGTTGAGTTTTTGCAGGAGCAGGGGCACAGGCGACGCTTTCGTTCCCTATATTTTATAGACTTTTCGCAGCCGAAAGCCAGCTTGCAGGCATAAAAAAACGGGCACCTGCGAACAGATGCCCGTTTTCTGAAAGCTTATTATGCGTTAGACGCGCATCGGCATCAGCACATACAGCGACGAGTTGTCGGCGACGTCCTGGATGATGGTGGGCGATGCGGGGTCGGACAGCGAAATGCGGCAGCCTTCGCCTTCGATCTGGCGGGTCACGTCCATCAGGTAAGCGGAGTTGAAGCCGATTTCCATCGCGCTTGCGTTGAAACGCACCTCGATTTCTTCGGATGCCGAACCGCTATCGGGCGAGTTCGCCGACAGCGTCATCGTCTTGCCGTTCAGCGTCAGTTTCACCGCGCGGGATTTTTCGGAGGAGATCGTGGAAACGCGGTCAACGGCAGACGCAAACGCCGCAGGGTTCACTTCCAGGAACTTGTCGTTGTTCTTGGGGATCACGCGCTCGTAATCGGGGAAGGTGCCGTCGATCAGCTTCGTCGTCATGGTGACGTGGTCGAAGGTGAATTTCAGCTTGTTGTCGGAGAGGCCGATTTCAATCGCGTCGCCCGCTTCGTCGATGAGCTTGCGGATTTCGTTGATCGCCTTGCGCGGGATAATCACGCCCGGCATGTCTTTTGCGCCTTCCGGCAGCGGCATTTCAAAGCGCGCCAGCCTGTGACCGTCGGTTGCTACCGCGCGCAGGACTGATACGCCGTCGCTTTCGGCCGCGTGCAGATAGATGCCGTTCAGGTAATAGCGCGTTTCTTCGTTCGAGATCGCAAA
>JADYYV010000161.1 GCA_020853455.1 Alphaproteobacteria bacterium
TCCACTGTGCGTATTATCAGCGGTTTATGCGCGTTGTGCAACAGGGCAGAAGATTTAGATAAACGGCTGTTCGCCCATTTTGCGCAGCAGTTCCTTCACCTTGGCCGCGGCGTTATGCACCATGTCGTCGTCGGTGCCGCGCACCACGATGCTGAGGCTGGGGGTCTGGTACATGTGCGGATAGCTGCCGATTTCGATATCGGGGAAGTTTTTCTGGATCTTGCCCAATTCGTCGCCGATATCGCCTTCTTTCTGGTTGCATTCGATGGTCAGGCTGAACAGTTGCGGGCCGCCCTCGATCATCGTTTCCACATGGTTGAACATGGCCTGCATGATTTTCGGCACGCCCGCCATCACGAACACGTTGCCGACCTGGAAACCGGGCGCGGCGCTGACGGGGTTGTCGATCAACACCGAACCGGCGGGCAGCGTCGCCATGCGCAGGCGCGCCTCGTTCACTTCGGTGCCGCTGTTTTTGTAGTAATCCTCCAGCCGCTTTTTCGCTTCGGGGGCGACCATGTGGTCCACGCCAAAGGCCTTTGCCATGCAGTCGGAAGTGATGTCGTCATGCGTGGGGCCGATGCCGCCGGTCGAGAATACATAGGTGTATTTTTTGCGCAGCGCGTTCACGGCGCCGATAATTTCCTCGGCCACATCCGGCACGATGCGCACTTCCTGCAGACGGACGCCGCGCTGCACCAGACGCTTGGCGATAAAGTGGATATTCGCGTCCTGCGTGTTGCCGCTCAGGATTTCCGACCCGATGACAAGGATCGCGGCGGTGGGGGCGGGTTCGTTTTCAAGCTCTGCGTCGGTCATTTTTTACACTCCATTTTCACAATCCTTAACAGATATGGCGGCATATAAGGGGGTACGAATATCCGCAAAACACATTTCCCTTGTTTTTATGCCCGCCAATCGTCATTTTACCGATATGAACACGCAAAAAGATTTTACATATAACGATGAAGATTACGGCAGCGACGATGATTTCGTCATCCACACCGCCGCCGACTTCGATGGTATGCGCCGCGCGGGCAAGCTTGCCGCCGAAACGCTCGATTTCATCACGCCCTATGTGAAGCCGGGGGTGGAGACGCAGGCGCTGGATAAACTGTGCCACGATTTCATCATCGACCACGGCGCGATCCCGGCACCGCTGGGATATAAGGGCTTCCCCAAATCGACCTGCATTTCGATCAACCATGTCGTCTGCCACGGCATTCCCAGCGAAAAAAAGCTGGAGGAGGGCGACGCGCTGAATATCGACGTCACCGTGATCGTCGATGGCTGGCATGGCGATACCAGCCGCATGTATTTCGCGGGCGAAAAAATTCCGGTCAAGGCCAGGCTGCTGGTCGATGCGACATATGAATCCATGATGCGCGGCATCGAACAGGTAAAGCCGGGCGCGACGCTGGGCGATATCGGCTCGGCGATCCAGACCTATGCCGAGGGAAAGAAATTCTCCGTCGTGCGCGATTTCTGCGGCCACGGGCTTGGCAAGATATTCCACATGCCGCCTTCCGTCCTGCATTACGGCACGAAGGGCGCGGGGCCGAAACTGCAGGCCGGCATGTTCTTTACGATCGAGCCGATGATCAATGTCGGCGGTTACCAGACCAAGGTGCTGGGCGACGGCTGGACGGCGGTCACCAAGGATAAATCGCTGTCGGCGCAGTTCGAACATTCGCTGGCCGTGACCGACAAAGGCTTCGAGATTTTTACGCTGTCGCCCAAGGGCTACACGAAACCTCCCTATGCCTAACAAAGCCGGTAAAATAACCCCCGAAACATCGCATGACGGCCACCGCGACCGTTTGCGCGGCCGCTTTATCCGTTCCGGCATCGGCGCGCTGGAGGATTACGAGCTGCTGGAACTTGCGCTTTTCTCCGCCATCCCGCGCAAGGATGTGAAACCGCTGGCAAAACAGCTGCTCGTGCGCTTCGGCAGCATGGGCGGCGTGCTGGGCGCGACGGTCGATGACCTGCAGACGGTCAAGGGCATCAGCGAAAACACGGCGGTCTTCATCAAGACCATCCACGCATTGCAGCTGCGCACGCTGATCGAGGAGATCAAGGAAAAACCCATCCTGACCAGCTGGCAGAAACTGATCGATTACTGCCATGCCGCGATGGCGCATGAAAAGCGCGAACATTTCCGCGTGCTGTTCCTGAACAAGAAAAACCAGCTGATCGCAGATGAAGTGCAGCAGGTCGGCACCATCGACCATGTGCCCGTTTATCCGCGCGAAGTGGTGAAGCACGCCCTCGACCTCGGTGCCACCGCCATGATCCTCGTCCACAACCACCCCAGCGGCGACCCCAGCCCGTCGGACGGCGACATCACCATGACCCGCGAACTGGTCAAGGCCGCCAAGGCCATGGATGTGACCGTCCACGACCACATCATCATCGGCAAATCGGGGCATACCAGTTTCAAATCGCTGGGGTTGATGTAGCCCCTTTCGGGAACTTTCCCTTTTCCGGCGGTGTTGGCGGTTTCAGGTAACAAATTTGAAAAGGAACATCCCATGCTGCGCTACGCAATCGCATTCCTCATTCTGGCGCTGGTCGCGGCCGTTTTCGGCTTTGGCGGCGTTGCGGCCGTTTCCATGGATATTGCCCGCCTGCTCTGCATGGTGTTCGTGATCCTGTTTATCGTGACTTTTGCGATGCACGCCCTGCGCGGCAAGACCCCGCCCATATAACTGGCGGAATTAACCCGAGAAATCAGCCCGGTGCATGCCTGCGCCGGGCTTTTTCTTATTTAAACTATTGATCTTTAATGGAAATAATTTTACCAAGGATTGGTGCCGCCATATCGTCCTATCAACAGGCAGACCAAGGGCAGAACATGATTAAACGCGATGACGATGAGCTGGTGTCAGAGGCCCAGTCGGGAAACCGGCAGGCTTTTGCCGGCCTGCTGGAAAGGCATTACGGGCTGATGTTCAAGGTGGCATACCAATGGTGCGGGGTGCGGGAAGACGCGGAGGATATCGCGCAGGACGCATCGATTAAACTCGCCCAGAATATCTCCGGCTTTATGTTTGAATCGGCCTTTACGACCTGGCTGTACCGTCTGGTCATCAACTGCGCCAAGGATTACTACAAGGCGAAAAACCGTCGCAATTCCCGCGAAACGCCGATGTATGAAGACGCGGTTTATATATCCGAAGACCTGACGCCCGAACAAAAGCTGTCGCATAAAGACACATTAAAGGCGATTTCCGACCTGCCCGAAACATTGCGCGAAACCGTGGTGCTGGTGTGCTGGCAGGGCATGACCCATGCCGAGGCATCCGACGTGCTGGATTGCGAGGAAGGCACGATCAGCTGGCGCATCCACGAAGCGCGCAAGAAAATCGCCGAAACGCTCGAGATTAAAAAGGTGAAACGCCATGGATGAAAAGCAACTGAACGACATGCTTTCCACCGTGAAAGCGCCCGCGCCCAACGAAGAACGCCGCCAGGCCGCGATGGCACAGGCATTGGCCGCCTTTGATAAAAATTCCGCATTATTAGGCCAAGGAGATGACGACAGCGATCGTCTGACTGACAGGAACAACAAAACTGTCAGGAGAAGTCTCATGCAAAGAAGTCACAGAGTTTCAGGTCTGGCCGGCGGCGTCGCGCTTTGTGCGCTGGTCGCGGTGCTGGGTATGCCGTTTTTCA
>JADYYV010000162.1 GCA_020853455.1 Alphaproteobacteria bacterium
AAATTCGTCGCCTACTGGAACCCGTCTATCAAGGCGGATAAATCCGGTAATGCGAAGATCGAATTCGAAGCGCCCGACAACCTGACCGGCTGGCGCGTGCTGGTGCTGGCGGTAACGCCGACCGACCGCCTCGGCCTTGGCGAGGGCAATTTCAAGGTTAACCGCCCGACAGAAGTGCGCCCCGTGATGCCGAACCAGGTGACGGAGGGTGATACCTTCAAGGCCGGCTTCAGCGTCATGAACCGCACGGATAAACCCCGTACGCTGACCGTCGATATCAAAGCGTCCGGCACGATCGACACCAAAGATACGTCCGACAGCCACAGCGAAACCGTGACGGTCGAGCCGTATAAACGCGCGACCGTATTCCTGCCCGTGAAAGTCGGCAAGGTGCCGGAAACCCGTGACCTGCCCAAGGGCGAGATCAAGTTCGAGGCGAAGGCCTACGACCTGCTCGATGGCGACGGCATGGTGATGAATCTGCCGGTTGGAAAATTCCGTTCGCTCGAAACCGCCGCCGATTACGGCACGACGACGGAAGATTCGGTCAAAACCAGCATCGAATTCCCCAAAAATATCTTCCCCGATATCGGCAGTGTCAGCGTCGTGCTGTCGCCGACCGTCATCGGCGCGGTAGAGGGGGCGTTCCGTTATATGCGCGACTATCCCTATATCTGCTGGGAACAGATTTTGACAAAAGGCGTGATGGCTGCGAACTACCTCAACCTGAAGCAGTATATCCCCGAAAGCTTCGTCTGGCCGGATGCGGATAAAATTCCGCAGGCCGCGCTCGATGCCGCTGCCAGCTTTCAGGCGCCGAATGGCGGGATGACCTATTTCGTCGCACGCGACGAATATGTCGACCCGTACCTCAGCGCCTATACCGCAATTGCCTTCAACTGGATGAACCATGCCGGGCTGAAGGTGCCACAAGCGGTGCAAGGCAAGCTGCATGATTACCTGCTGAACCTGCTGCGCAACAACGCCATGCCCACATTCTATGATGAAGGCATGAGTAGCACGATCCGCGCCGTTGCGCTGGCGGCGCTGGCGGAGCATGGCAAGGTGAGCCGCGAAGACCTCGACCGTTATAAACCCCACCTGAAACAGATGAGCCTGTTCGGAAAAACCCACTTCCTGATGGCGACGCTGCGGGTGAAGGGGGCGATCCATATGGCGAAGGATGTGGCGAACGATATTATCTCCCATTCCAACCAGACGGGCGGGAAGTTTATTTTTAACGAGGCGCTGGACGACAGCTATTCCCGCATCCTCGCATCGCCCTTGCGCGAAAACTGCGCAATCCTCGGCGCGATGGTCGAATATGGCGAGAAGAAGGAGGGTGAAAGCCTTGTCGGAGATATCCCCTTTAAACTCGTCCGCACCATCACCCAGACGCGCAAAAACCGCGACCATTGGGAAAACACGCAGGAAAACATGTTCTGCATGAACGCGCTGGTCGAATACAGCCGCGTCTATGAAAGCGTGAAGCCTGATATGAAGGTGAAAGCGAGCTTGAACGGCACCGAATTTGGCCGCGCCGAATTTACCGACCTGCGTGACCCGCAAGTCGTCGCCGACCGCCCGATCATCAAGGAAGATGTCGGTACCAAGGCAACTGTTGAAATCGAGCGCGACGGCGATGGCCGGTTGTACTATTCAACCCGCCTGCGCTACGCCCCGCGCTCCGACTTCAGCAAGCCCGTGAACAGTGGCATCGAGCTTCACCGCGAATACAGCGTGGAGCGCGACGGCAAATGGGTGATGCTGAAAACGCAGGACGAGATCAGGCGCGGCGAGCTGGTGCGCGTCGATCTGTTCCTGTCGCTGCCGGCCGCACGCAACTTTGTGGCGGTGAATGATCCGTTGCCGGGCGGTCTTGAAACCGTCAACCGCGAACTGAACACGGCGTCGAAAGTCGATGCCGACAAGGGCGAATATAAGGCGGCGGATGGTTCATGGTTCTTCAAGTTCAGCGACTGGGAAGGGTATAACGTCTCCCGCTGGAGCTTTTACCATCAGGAAATGCGCCATGACAGCGTGCGTTTCTATTCCGACTACCTGCCCCCCGGCAATTACCACCTGAGCTACACCGCGCAGGCGATCGCCGAGGGCAAGTTCACCGTCATGTCGACGCTGGCCGAGGAAATGTACGATCCCGACGTCTACGGCAAGGATGTGACGGGCGAGCTGACGGTGGCGGCGAAGGAAGAAGCTAAAAAAGAATAGTGTCATTCCCGCGCAGGCGGGAATCTCACGCGCGCGAGCGCGTTTTTATAAAAGCAGGCTTGCGCCTGCGAGATCCCGGCCTTCGCCGGGATGACAGTGTTGGTGGTCAATGCGGCGTATTATTAAATATTGCGGAATTACGGCGATAGCGGGGGCATGTATATTCGCCCTCGCCACCTATGCCGCCATCACGCCTATAAAAACTTCGCTGCATAACCTGCGCTCCGACGCGCAGACGCTGCAGGTGACGGACAGGGCGGGGCTGCCGCTGACGATTTCTTACCAGAACCGCTGGAACGTCTACGACAACCTGCCGCTTTATAAAATGCCCGAACTGCTGCGGCAGGCTTTTATCGTGTCCGAAGATAAACGGTTTTTCGAACATGCCGGCGTAGATTGGCGCGCGCGGGCCAGCGCCGCATTGCAAAACGTGAAAACGGGGCAGGTGGTGCGCGGCGCGTCGACTATCACCGAACAGGTCGTGCGCATGATCAACCCGCGCCCCCGCACACTGTGGGGCAAATGGGTGGAGGGCTGGGAGGCCGCGCTGCTGGAGGGTAGCGCAGCAAAGCCCGATATCCTCGAATTCTACCTCAACCAGGTCCCCTATGCCGCCAACCGCCGCGGCGTGGCGCAGGCGGCGCGCTATTATTTCGACCGCGACCTGTCGACTCTTACGCCCCGCGAAACGCTCGCGCTGGCAGTATTGGCCCGCGCGCCGTCGTCGTATGACCTTTACAAAGACGCAACCAAAATCGACGGGCCGATCAGCCGCCTTGCATCCGCATTGCAGGAACGCGGTTTTTTGACGGCAGATGAAACCGCACAGGTGAAGGCTGAAAAATTCAACCTTGCCAAACCTGCCGATCCTGTAAATGCCAGCCATTTCGCGCAATATGTGCGTAGCCATGCGCCGGGGGCAGGGGCGGCGCTGCATTCGACGCTTGATGCCAACCTGCAAAAAACCGTGCAGAAAATCATCGATGACCGCGTACGCACGCTTGGCCATCGCAACCTGCACAATGCGGCCGTGCTGGTGGCCGACCATACCACGGGTGAAATTCTGGCTTGGGTGGTTGCGGGTGCGAATGACGCCACATCGCCTACGCGCCAGATCGATGCTGTGACCGTGCCGCGCCAGCCGGGTTCGGCGCAGAAGCCGTTGCTTTATGGTCTTGCGCTCGACAATGGCTGGAATCCCGCAACGATCATCGAAGACGCGCCGCTGGCCGAAGCCATCGGCACCGGCCTGCATAACTTCAAGAATTACAGCAACACCTATTACGGGCGCATTACGCTGCGCGAGGCGCTCGGCAATTCGCTGAACATCCCTGCGCTGAAAACGGTCAATTATGTCGGAAAGCAGAAATACCTGACGACGCTGCACCGGCTTGGCTTTGAAAGCCTCAATCGCGGCGTCGAGATTTACGACGAAGGTCTTGCGCTCGGCAATGGCGAGGTGACGTTGCTGGAAATGGTGCAGGGTTTTTCCGCGCTTGCCAATCGGGGCGTGTCGCGCCCCTTGCGATACCTTGCCGATGACGCAGGCCCGCGCGCGCAGGGACGCGTCTATTCGCCCGAAGCCGCATCGCTGATCGGCGATCTTTTGTCCGACCCCT
>JADYYV010000163.1 GCA_020853455.1 Alphaproteobacteria bacterium
GCGTTTCCAGCGCGCCGCGCATGCCGTGCAGCACTTCGGCAAGGTCGAGCGTTTCCTCCACCCCGATCTTCTGCTGCGAAAAAGCAAGCAGTTGCCGCACCAGCTGCGCGCCCTGCTGCGTCAGTTTATGGATGCGCTGCTGTAGTTCAGCGGGGGTGATGCCGCCCGTTTCCAGCTGGCGCGCGCCAGCGGCGGCTTCGGCCTCGATAGACGACAATACGTTGATCATCTCATGCGCCACACCGCCCGCGAATTGGGACAGGGCATCGAGTTTCACGGTATGCGGCGCGGGCAGCTTTTTCATAAGTTGCAATTTATAGTTGTGCGCTGTTTTTTTCAACACAAAAAAAGAAAGGGCCGGTTTCCCGGCCCTTTCCTGTTTTAGCTACCCTTAAACTTTATGCGGCCTTGCAGGCTTTCTTGACGCAAAAGCGGCTTTCCGCGATGCGGTCGGCGGCGGTGCCGCAGGAGATGTCTTCCTTGTCGGCCATTTCAAAGATGCTGGTCGCGGTTGCGTCGATTTTGGCGACCATATCGGCCACGGCCTTGGCATCGAAAGCCTTGCCGGTGGCGCGCGCGATGTGTTCGAAATAAACGGCGATCAGGCCGCCTGCGTTCACCAGATAATCCGGCGCGTACAGGATCTCCGCGCGGCGGAGCGCATCGCCATGGCGTGCTTCGGCCAGCTGGTTGTTGGCGGCGCCCGCCACAACCTTCGCCTTGATGCGCGGCAGGGTTTCGTCGTTGATGATGCCGCCCAAAGCGCAGGGCGCAAACACATCGGCATCCACATCGTAAATGCTGTTCAGCGCAACCGGCATCGCGCCGAATTCGCGGCTGGCCATATCGACGCGGTCGGCCGCCATATCGGTCACGAACAATTGCGCGCCCGCTTCATGCAGGTGGCGGCAGAGGTTGTAGCCGACATTGCCGAGGCCCTGGACGGCCACTTTCAGGCCTTTCAGGTCGCCGCGGCCCATGCGGAAGCGCACAGCGGCCTTCAGGCCGGTGAACACGCCAAGAGCGGTTGTGGGGGACGGATCGCCCGAACCGGCGGTGCCGTGCGAAATGCCGACGACGTGTTTCGTCTGGCTGTTGATATGGCTCATGTCTTCGACCGTCGTGCCGACGTCTTCGGCGACGATGTAGCGGCCGCCCATGTTTTCGACGGCGCGGCCCATGGCGCGCATCATGTCGGCGGTTTTGGTTTTCTTGTCGCCGATGATGACGGATTTGCCGCCGCCCAGCGGCAGGCCGGTGATGGCGGCCTTGTACGTCATGCCGCGCGACAGGCGCAGCACGTCCTTGATCGCCGCTTCGTCGCTTTCATACGCCCACATGCGGCAGCCGCCAAGCGCGGGGCCGAGATTCGTGTTATGCACCGAGATAATCGCCTTCAGCCCCGATTGCGCGTCGTGGAAGAAAGAGACTTGTTCGTGCTGGTCGAATTCTTTGTGGCTGAAAACAGACATGGATGACTCCCGTTTCGTGTGCGACGGGCGACGGATGCGCCGCCCCGTAATTCCGATTCTCACATTCAGGTATTTCCTGTCCACTAAAAGGCGATACCGAAAATACGATAGATGGAAAGTTGCAATGCTGCACTGCGGGTTTGTTTTTAAATATCAATTGCTGCACTGCGTTTTGGTTTTAAATTTTTGCGCGTTGCAGCAGGGATTTTGCTGCGGGAGGGGTTGAGAATGGTTTGCGACTCATGCCCATATTGTCATCCCCGCGAAAGCGGGGATCCCGATGGTTGGCAGGGCGCATGAGGCCGCCGGGATCCCCGCTTTCGCGGGGATGACGCGGTGTGTGTGGATTACCGCTTTGCCTTCGGCGTAAACGGACGATCATTCGGCGTGGAAATAATCTGGTCACGGCGGAGATCATCGGGCGCAAAAACCGGCCCACCTTCCTTGACCGGACGCGGCGCGAATTTGCCCAGCGAAATAAGGCGGTCATACATGACAATCGCACCCGCCACGCCGACATTCACGCAAAATTTCATCGGGATCTTGATAACATGCTGGCAGCGTTTCAGCATTTCGGGCGATACGCTGTTTTTCTCCGGCCCCAGAATATAGACGGCCTGCGCGGGATGCCGGAAGCTCGGCAGCTCCACCGCGCCCTCCACCAGCTCTACCGCCACCATCGACGTGCCGCGCGGCAGTTTCAGGTCATCGACGCCCGCGTAGTTATAGAACGGGATATGATCGAACGCGCCCGAGGTATCGCTTTCCCGCATCGCATGCAGGTCGATATCGGTATTCACCGTAAAGAAAAAGCTCGCGCCAAAGCTATGCGCCGACCGCAGCAGGTTTCCCACATTCATGGGCTTCGATATGCCCTCGACACCAATCCCGAAATAGCCTCGCATTTTTTCAGTTACCTTACTTAGAAACCCTTGAGGATATCTTTAAGCTGCTTCAAAGCGTCAGGAGAAAATCTAATAGATTGGCTTTTCTTGTTTTTAATTTTTCGCTGTGCCGAACCATAAGTATCAATCTGCAACATTTTCTGCCCATCTTCTTCAACGATAGAAAAAGTACAAGACACGGGCTGATGCGTTGAGTTTTTTTCCAAATCAATTTTATCGAGCTTTTTTATGAGAGCCATAATTTTTCCTATGAGTTAAGTTCTACTAAATCCTTATAAAGCCCCAGCGCCTCGGGGTTCGCGAGTGCTTCGACGTTTTTCACTTCGCGGCCGTGGATCATGTCGCGGACGGCGAGTTCGGTGATTTTGCCGGATTTGGTGCGGGGGATGTCGGCGACCGCGATGATCTTGGCCGGCACGTGGCGGGGGGAGGCCTGTTCGCGGATGGCTTTTTTCAGACGCAGTTGCAGTGCTTCGTCAAGGCGCATGCCGGGTTTCAGCACGACGAACAACACGACGCGCACATCGTTGTCCCAGTCCTGACCGACCGCGATGCTTTCCTTGATTTCGGGTTGCTGTTCGACGATGCGATAGATTTCGGCGGTGCCGATGCGCACGCCGCCGGGGTTTAATGTCGCGTCCGACCGACCGTGGATAATCAGCCCCTTATGCTCTGTCCATTCGCACCAGTCGCCATGGCACCAGATGCCGGGGAAACGTTCAAAATACGCCTTGTTGTATTTTTCGCCGTTTGCATCGTTCCAGAAACCGACGGGCATGCAGGGGAACGGGGTTTTGCACACCAGCTCGCCCTTGCCGCTCGCCATATGTTTCGCGTGGTCATCGAACACATCGATATCCATGCCCAATCCCGGCCCCTGAATCTCGCCGCGATAGACGGGGGAAATAGGGTTACCCAGCACGAAGCACGACACGATATCCGTGCCGCCGGAAATCGATGCCAGCTGCGCATCGGGGAAGATGGCTTCGTACACGTAATCGAAACCTTCATGCGACAGCGGCGATCCGGTGGAGGTGATCAGGCGCACGGTCGATAGTTCCAGCCTGTCCGTCACGTTCACATTCGCAACGCGCAGCGCGTCGATGTATTTTGCCGATGTGCCGAACAGCGTGCATTCATGGCGGCCGACATAATCGAACAGCGCGTAACCGTCGGGATAAAACGGCGAGCCGTCGAACAGCAACAAAGTTGCCTCCGATGCCAGCGCGCTCACAAGCCAGTTCCACATCATCCAGCCGCAGGTGGTGAAATAGAAAACATTATCGCCGCGCTTCACGTCGGATTGCAGCTTGTGTTCCTTCAGGTGCTGGATCAGCGTGCCGCCCGCGCCATGCACGATGCCTTTGGGGATGCCGGTGGTGCCGGAGGAGAACATGATATAGAGCGGCGTATTGAAATCGAATTTTTCAAACGAGATTTCGGCAGGCTTGAATTTGTTCCTGAAATCTTCGTAGGTGACAGCCCAGAGCGACGCGACATCGGAGCGCAGATATTGCACGATGACGGTTTTCTTGAGCGATGGCAGTTTATCCATCACTTCCTTGATCTTCGGGCGGCAATCGATTTCCTTGCCGTTGTAGTAATAACCGTTCACGGCGAACATCACCTTCGGCTCGATCTGGCCGAAACGGTCCAGCACGCCCTGCACGCCGAAGTCCGGCGATGCGGAGGACCAGATTGCGCCAAGGCTGGCAGTCGCCAGCATACAGATCACGGCTTCGGGCATGTTGGGCAGGTAACCCGCCACGCGGTCGCCCTTGGTCACGCCCAGTTCCTGCAGCGCCTGGCGCACTTGGCTGACCTGGTCGTAGAGTTCCTTGTGCGACAGCTTGCGGTTCACCTTGCCTTCGCCGTTGAAGACGATGGCGGTGTCTTCGTCATAGCGGCGCAGCAGGTTTTGCGCGAAGTTCAATTTCGCTTCGGGGAAGAAGCGGCTGTCCTGAAACGATTTGCCGGGTGCGAAAACCTTGCCGCCCTTGTCGCCGATGATTTCGCATTCGTCCCAGACGCGGTCCCAGAATTTTTCCTTGTTCTCGACCGACCAGCGCCAGAAATCCTCGTAGCTCTTGAACGATGTTTTTTCGGCGCTGGCAACGGCCTGCATGAATTTGCCCAGCTGGGTCGTTTCGGGGCTTTCCGGCTTCCATTTCAGGTCAAAATCGGCGGTGGCGGCGGCAACAGGCTGTGCGGTCATTAAAAGAAACCTCGCGAAAAAAATTTCTGTACATCATATAGTCACGGGCGCATAGTGGCTATACCGAATTAACGTATAAAAAACAATGGCTTCTGAACCAAATAGTGCAGCAAAAGACGACTCAGCCGCATGGCCGCAACTGATGCTGGCGGCGCAGGGCGGTGACGCGGCGGCCTATCAGCGGCTGTTGCGCGAAATCACGCCCCCCTTGCGCGCCTTCCTCCGCGCCCGTTTTTTCGCGCGGGAGCATATTGATGATATTGTTCAGGAAATTTTGCTCGCGATCCATTCTGCCCGCCATACCTACCGCCCCGATCAGCCGTTCCGCAACTGGATGTATGGCGTGGCGCGGCACAAAATGATCGATTACCTGCGTAAATACGGGCGCAAGACTGCCAATGAAATCAATGATGACGAGCTTGTAACCTTTATGCGCGACACCGCGAATACCCCTGAAGAGGCGATGATCGGCAAGGACGTCAAGCAGGCGCTGGCCCAGCTGCCCGAAAAGCAGCGCGAGGTGCTGCTGATGACGCGGGTCGAAGGGTTATCGATGGCGGAGGCCGCCGCGAAACTGGGCATGACCGAAACCGCCGTAAAAGTGACCGCGCACCGCGCGACCAGGAAAATGAAGGAGTGGCTGCTTGAGTATGGATACTGACAAGCTCATCGCACAGCTGGGGCGCGACCTGAAACCCGTCAAGCCGCTGGCGGGCGCCGGCACGCTGGCGCTGATCCTTGCCAGCCTGTCGCTGGCCGCGACTTTCGGCGCGATTGAAATTTTCACCAAGGGCATCCGTTCCGACTGGCAGGTGATGTTCGGCGCGCATCTTTGCCAGACCGCTGGAATTTTCGCGGCGGGCGTGCTGGCGGCCTATGCGGCGTTCAAGCTGTCCGTGCCGGATACCCGCATCCGCACGCCGGAGCGCGTGATCCTCGGCCTTGCGAGTTTCATCTGGGTGCTGCTGATCGCGGGGCAGATCGGCGCGGAACCGCCGAAACCCGGATACCGCAACTGCCTGACCGATTTTTCGCTGCTGTTCATTATTCCCTTTGCCGCAGGCGTCTTTATGACCACGCGCGCAGCACCCGTCTGGTATGGCTGGGCGGGTTATGCGCTGGCGCTGTCTGTCGGTTCGTTCTCCGCGCTTGGCATGCGCTTCGCCTGCCCCAACGAACAACCGGCGCATTTGCTGGTATGGCATTACCTGCCCGTATTGGGCTTTGCGATTGTCGGGATCGCGCTTGGGCAGATTCTGTTAAAGAAATTCGCAAAGAAATAACCGCGCGCCCGTAACCAATTCTTCGCAATCATCGAATATGATGCCATGCATGCCGGAATTTTCCGGCTGTCGTATACAAACACCGAAAAGGACCCCTCCCATGAAAAAGAACGTCATTGCCGCAGCGACACTCGCAGCCGTCATCTCCTTCGCAGCACAGGCCGCTGTCGCCGACGACATGAAGACTGAAAACTGCTACGGCGTCGTGAAGGCCGGCAAGAATGACTGCAAAACCGGCGCACATTCCTGTGCAGGCTCGGCCAAGGCAGACAACGACAAGGCCGAATGGGTGAAAGTTCCCGCCGGCCTGTGCGACAAGCTGACCGGCGGCACCACCGAAGCCCCCGCGGAAGAAATGAAGAAGTAATCTTCAAGGCTGAAGAACGCCGCCGGAGCCGGGGAAACCCCTCCGGCGGTTTTTCTTGAGGTATATCGAGGAATATCGTTTTGCAAAAAATTTTAAAATTCGCCGCATTCAAGATCAACCTGCTGGAACAATACCTGCTGCCGCTCGCGTTACTGGCGGTGCGCATTCATTTGGGGCTGGTCTTCTGGCGCTCCGGCCTTACGAAACTGCCCTGGGGTTCCGCGATCGACCTGTTCAAGACCGAATACATCCCCAACTGGGAAAAGAACCATGTGAAGGATATTTTCGGCCTGCATATCCCCTTCCCCGTGCCCAGCGCTGAATTCGGCGCTTATTCGGCGACCGCAATCGAGCTTGCCTGCTCCGTCCTGCTGATGCTGGGGCTGGGCGGCCGGTTTTCCGCCTTTATGCTGGGCATGATGGCGCTTTCGGTGGAGCTGTTCGTCTATCCCGGCGAATCCGACCATATCCACTGGATGCTGCTTTCTGCAATTCTGGTGGCGACCGGGCCCGGCGCGGTTTCCATCGATTATTTCATCCGCCGTAAATTGCTGAAAACGCGCTTGTATGATAGGACTGTGGATATCCATTAAGGTCGGTACATGGTGAAAGACGTAAACATCGCAGCTGGCATAAAGACGGGCATCGGCCTGCGGGGCGCGCATACCGCCGCGGTTATCGACACGCGCCCGCCTGTCGGTTTTCTTGAAGGACACAGCGAAAATTATTTCCGCATCGGCGGCGCGCCGTTCGAACAGCTGATGGAATGCCGCGAGGCCTATCCGGTCAGTTTGCACGGCGTCGGGTTGTCGCTGGGGTCGGCGGGCGGCGTATCGCCCGATCATTTGCAAAAACTGAAAACGCTGGTCGATATCGTGCAGCCGGATTTGGTATCCGAACATGTGTCGTGGAGCGCGGCGGACGGCAAGGCCCTGCCCGACCTGCTGCCGCTGCCCATGACGCGCGAGGCGCTGGAAACCATCTGCGCGAATATCAGCCATGTGCAGGATGTTCTGCAGCGAAAAATCCTGGTCGAGAACCCGTCGTCTTATCTGCGCTTTGCGGGACAGGAAATGGCGGAGCCCGCATTTCTGGCGGCGGTTGCGAAAACGACCGGCTGCGGCATCCTGCTGGATGTCAACAATATCGCCGTCAGCGCGCATAACATGGATTTCGACGCCGCCGCCTATATCGACGCGCTGCCGCCGGGGATTGTCGGCGAAATCCATCTGGCGGGGTATCAGGTGAATACGATTGGCGGCGACAGCATTTTCATCGATGCGCATAACCATGCCGTTTATGACGGCGTGTGGGATTTGTACGCGCGGGCGCTGGCGCGGTTCGGCGATGTGCCGACGCTGGTCGAATGGGATGCCGACCTGCCGCCCCTGCCCGTGCTGGTGGCGGAGGCCGCAAAGGCCGATGCCGTCCGCGCGCGCATCACGGGGGTGCCGCATGCCAAAATTGCCTGAGCTGCAAAAACAGATGATGAATAAAATCACCAAGGGCGAGAGCGCCGATGGGCTGCCGATTGAAAACCAGCCGCCTTTTTCGCCCGAACAACGATTGAACGTCTATAAGAACAACATGACCATGACCCTGCGCGATGTGATCAGTCAGGCATTTCCCGTCACAGCCCTGCTGCTGGGCGAAAAATTCATGGCTTTCGCCGTGAATGAATTCACAGGGGTCGCGCCGCCCGATAACGGCGACATGAATGCCTATGGCGCGGGTTTCCCCGAATTCCTCGAACACCTGCCGAACCTGAACCAGTTCGCCTATGTGCCCGATGTCGCGCGGCTGGAATGGCTGGCGCAGGAAGCTTACCTAAGCCCGCGCCGCGCGCCGCTGACAGCGGAAGACCTGGCCGCCGTCGAAGACCCCGTGAATTTGAAACTGCACCTGCAGCCGCATGTGAAGCTGCTGCGCTCCGGCTGGCCGGTCGATAAATTGTGGAACCGCGTGAACGAGGAAGGCGCGGCGCTGAAAGATTTTGAAATGAAACCCGCCGAAACCTTCGCCGCCATCTTCCGCGCCGGCGACAACATTTCGGTGTGGAGCATCAGCGAAGGCGGTTACCGGTTTTTGGAATACCTGCAATCCGATCCCACCTTCGCCTTCGCCGCCGAAGCAGGCATGCGCGCGGAGCCCGATCTCTCGCTCGACCGGCTGCTGGCGACGCTGATGCAGCAGGATTTGCTGGCAAAAAAACCGGCCTAGATTCGTCTGGAGAATCGGGCTTGCCCTGTGCGGGAAAAAATTTTCAGTTATGAAAACTATACTGAAAAATCACGGTTTTTTGCGCATTGCAGCAATGCGGAAAATGCCTGTAATTCGCTGCTTTTTGTGTCATCTGGCGTTAAAAAACGGCGCAAAAACCCGTCAAAATGCTGAGAACCATTATCAATACATTTCTGGAAAACTTGGAACTTTATTATCAAACAATCTACTGAAACCTATCATTATTTCAAAAACCTTCACTTTTTTTTAAGATACATGCAGTTTTGTCTTGCGCGCGCAGGTGTAATTTCTTATAACTTAGCTACACACCCTCTATTACCGCCGTTTGTCCGGAGGATCCCTCAAAAGGTTCTCCGGACTTTTTTTATGCTCCGAACGGCCACATCTATGCTCCCGCCCGATATATCTGATAAACGACCGTCATGACGCTTCCGCTTTCAACAATCTGCATCATTCTTGTCGGGGTTTTCTTCACCTCGATTTTATCCGGCATTCTGGGTATGGCGGGCGGCATGGTGCTGATGGGTATTCTCGCCTGGGTGCTGCCCGTGCAGCAGGCGATGATATTGCATGCTGTGTCGCAGTTTTTTGCGAATGGCAGCCGCGCGGTTATTCACCGCAAACATATCTACACAAAAACCCTGCCCTATTATTTCAGCGGCCTTGCGCTGATGCTGGGCGTGTTTGTGTTCGTGTCGCTGGTGCCGGATAAACTCACGGTGTTCCTGCTGCTGGGCGTCACGCCGTTTCTGGCATTCGCATTGCCCAAGGATGTGCAGCTGGATTTCACCAAGCCGTGGCAGGCGATGGCCTGCGGGATGCTGGTGACGGGGTTTCAATTGACGGGCGGCGTTTCCGGCCCGCTGCTGGATGTGTTTTTCCAGACGCGCGCGCTGACGCGGCACCAGACGGTTGCCACCAAGGCCTTCACGCAATCCATCTCGCATATCACCAAATTCATCTATTTCGGCTTTGTGGTTTCCAGCTTTGCGCATGCCACATCCGGGCTGCCGCTGTGGCTGTGCGCGGCTGTCGTGCCCGTTGCCATGTGCGGCACGCATCTGTCGAAATACATTCTGGAGCGGTTGTCGGACAAACAGTTTTTCAAGGCGACGCAGGCCGCGCTGTTTACCGTCGGCGCGATTTACATCGTGAAAGCGGCGCTGTTATGGCTGGAGTGACAGGGAGGCCGAGAAATCGACGCCATGCGCCCAGATGATCAGGATGATATAAACAAAATGGGTAATGTGGTGCGCTTCCTGATCGGTGCCGATCGCCCACCAGAATTGCGGGCTGGCATAGTTCCAGCCGTGTTTCGACACGATGCGCCCCTTCAGGAAATCGATGCCGCCATGCACGATAAAATCGACCACGCCGATCCACCACAGCCCGGGTGCGAATATCAGCATCAGCAAAAAGGTGAACACGGCATGGATGCCGGCATGGGCGGCCAGCGGCCTGGCGCCGCCCTGGCGCAGGGGCTTGTCCTTGTTCAGCGCCATCCAGCTGTTCTGCAGGAACCAGTCGCAGATCAGGTGTTTGACGGTGAAGACCAGATAAATAATGGCGATGTCGACGAGTGTCATCGGTTTTTCCTGTCCCGACCATTCTAAAAACCCGTTGCAGCCTTGGCGAGCGTTAGTTTGTTCCCGTAATGCGCCCGCAAAATTAGCGTTTTGTTTAGCCGCTTTCGCGATAATATAGCTTCCAGCAGGGGTATCATTTCATGCCAGTCACCACGAAAAAACAGTTCAAACGCGGCGAATTGCTGATCCGCGAGGGCGAGCCGGGTCTCTGCGCCTATATCATCGAAAACGGCAACGTCGAAATCGTTGTCCAGCGCGAAGGCCAGCCGCTGCAGATCGGCACGCGCGGCCCCGGTTCGCTGATCGGCGAGATGGCGATGATCGACGACAAGCCCCGCACTGCAACCGTGCGCGCGCTCGAAGACTGCGACGTGCTGGAAATCACGCGCGAGGATTTCGCGCGCCGCGTCGAAAGCGCAGACCCCGTCGTGAAAATGGTCATGCGCGTCATCACCAACCGTTACCGCGATATGATCGGCCGCACCAACAGCTTCGTCAGCGTCACGCCCACATCGCATGCCGCCGCCACGACCGCCGAAAACAGCAACGACATCCACGATATCGCGATGTCCACCATCAAGATCCAGAACGAGCTGAAGGTCGCGCTCGACCAGAAGCAGCTGATGCTGTATTACCAGCCGATCATCGACGTGCAGAACATGAAGATCGCGGGCTTCGAGGCGCTGATGCGCTGGAAGCACCCGGAAAAAGGCATGATTTCACCGGGCGTGTTCATTCCCGTCGCGGAGGAAAGCGGCCTTATCCTCGAACTGTCGCGCTTTGCCCTGTCGCAGACCTGCCAGACCGTTGCCAAGCTGACCGCCGCCGCCAACCCCGCCCTTACCGGTTCGCACCCGATTTTCGTCGGCGTGAATTTCTCGGTCAAGGATTTCGCGGATGGCGATATCGCGTCCTTTATCCGCACGACGCTCGACAAAACCGGCGTCAACCCCGCGCAGATACATCTGGAAATCACCGAAAGCCTGCTGATGGAGGCGCCGGAAGCCGCCAAGGAAGCGCTGGAAAAATGCCGCAATTACGGCATCGACATTTCCATCGACGATTTCGGCACGGGTTACAGCTCGCTGTCCTACCTGCACTTCTTCCCGATCGACACGCTGAAAATCGACCAGAGCTTTATCCGCGCGATGACGACGCATCCGGCAAGCCTGGTGCTGGTAAAATCCATCATCGGCCTTGCGCGCGGATTGAACATGAAAATCATCGCGGAAGGCGTGGAAACGGCGAGCGAGGCGCGGATCGTGCGCGAGCTTGGCGTTGAATGGGTGCAGGGTTTCTTCTTCTCGAAGCCCCTGCCCGTCGATGATGCGACGAAATTCCTGCAGGAATGGCAGGCGCCGAACTTCTAGATTATTTGTCCTTGGCGACATAAACGCCGTCCCAGCCGGCGGGCGGCGGATTGGCACGGTATGCGGCGATGCGCGCCTGGTACAGCTGGTAAAATCCGGCCATGTCCGGGCGCAGCGATTTGCACGCGGCGCACATATCGTGCGCCGCATCCCAGTTGCGGGCGCGATAGGCGGCCAGCATGTCGTTATGCTTCAGGCGCAGCTCGCGGAAATCCTCGCTTTGGGCTTCTTCCGGCGCTCCCAGTAACGCAAACACGCGCTCCGGTTCGCTGCGGCCTTTCACCGTCAGCAGGTCCAGCTCCAGCACCGCGAAATCACCGGCCTGCCTGCGCGTTTCATCGGAAATCATGACGGAAATGCCATAGGCCTTGGTCTGCCCTTCCATGCGCGAGGCAAGGTTGACGGTATCGCCCAGCGCCGAATAGGCGAAGCGCTGCTTCGACCCCATATTGCCGACCGATGCGCGGCCGCTGTTGATGCCGATGCCGGCCTTCAATTCGTGGAAGACGCGGTTCGCGGCAATCGCGCGCGCCTGCAGCATCTCGTTCACGGGTTTCAGCGCGGACACCATTTCCAGCGCCGCCTTGCAGGCGTTCATCGCGTGATGCGGATCATCGACGGGCGCGTTCCAGAAAGTCATCATGGCGTCGCCCATGTATTTATCGACCGTGCCCCGGTTTTCCAGCACCGCCGATGTCATCGGGGTCTGGAAATCGTTCATCATGCGGATCAGCTCGCCCGGCTCCATGCTTTCGGAGATCGTCGTGAAATTACGGATATCCGTGAACATGACCGACAATTCGCGCACCTCGCCGCCCAGTTTCAGCTTGGTCGGGTCTTCCGTCAGTTCCTCCAGAAGTTCGGGCGAGATGTAATGACCGAAGGCATCGCGGATCGCGCGTTTTTCAGCTTCAGAGCGTAAATTCGTCAGGATGGAAGACACGATGAAAATCACGGTAATGGCAAGCGTCGGATAAACGGGGTCCAGCAGCAATCCGTAATTCTGGTACGCGTATAATCCGCCGAAATACCCGCCCGCCGCCAGCACCGCGCAGAACAGCGCCAAAGTGGCCGTGCCGATAAATGGCGACAAAAAGATGATAAAAAGGCCGACACAGGCAATCGTGAGCAGTTCCGCGTGGTCCAGCATGTTCGGGCGTTGCAGATATTGGTTGTTCAGTATCTGCTCGGCGATTTCGGCATGCACCTCCACCCCCGGCAGCACGCGGTCGAGCGGCGAAGCGCGGAGATCCAGCAGCCCCGGCGCCGATGTGCCGACGAAAGCGATTTTATCCTTGATCAACGCCGGATCGACCTGCCGCGCCAGCACTTTCCATGCGGGGATATAAATTTCCTTGCGGTGGCCGGTATAATAAACCCAGAGGTTGCCATGCTCATCGACGGGCAGGCTGTATTCGCCGGTCGATAGCGCATGGATGCCAAGATTTTCATCGGTCAGTATCTTGAAGAAAGGCCGCATACTGGCGATGCGCACGGCCTCCAGCGCCAGCGACGGATAAACATCACGCGCGCCTTCCCTGTGCAGCGCCATCAGCATCGGCACGTTGCGGATAACACCGTCCTTGCCCGGCAGCACCATAAATCCGCCCGCCCCCGCCGCCGCGTCCGACAACACGGGCAGCGGCGTGGTAAACCCGCGCACCGACGTCACGAAATCCGCAGGATTGCCGCCCTTCGTCATCAGCGACGCCTTCAGTACGGGATCGCGCCCTTCGACCGGCTCGCCGGCCACAAAACCCATCACCACATTTCCGGCGCGGGATATTTTTTCGGCAAAGACCGCATCGTTATCGGGCAGCGCACGGAGCGCATCGACGACCGGTTTCAGCCCGGGCGTCGTGGGCAGGTTGTTCGCCATCACGGCGGGCGATGTGCGGTCGGGCTCGGCGAAGACGACGTCGAACGCCGTCGACAGCGCGCCCATTTCCGCAAGCGCGACGGGAATATCGCCCACCAGCTGGCGCGGCCACGGCCATTGCCCGTGACGGCGCAGCGATTCCTCGTCGATATCGATGATGACGACCTGGTTGCCGGGCTTGCGCGGCAGGGCGTTGTTGTAATGGTCGAAGATCATGTTGCGCAGCTGTTCCACCGCGCGCGGGTCTTTGAACCGCAGCGCCAGCGCGCCCGCCAGCAGCAGGAGCAACAGCAAAACCTGTATCCACCGCTGCGTCAGTATGCGGAAAAGCATGAAAGTGAAATACCCTTGGGACAGCGCCGGATGCGGCGCTGACACCAGTTTCCCATGCCTGCGTTAAGCAATCGTAAAACCCGCCGCCTAACATTATGGTAACATTGACAATCCCCTGAATTCATGGGAAAACCACGCCCATGCTGTTCAATTCCGCCGCATTCCTGTTCATGTTTTTGCCTGTTGCGCTGGCCGGATATTTCCTTGCGCTGCGTTATATGGGCAAGCTGCCGTCGCAATGCTGGCTGTTCCTTGCCTCGCTGTTTTTCTATGGCTGGTGGAATCCGGTCTATGTGACGCTGATCCTCGCCTCGATGCTGTTCAATTTCTATCTTGGCCGTTACCTGCTGATGAAACAGGACAGGAAGGCGCTGATCGTGGGCATCGCCGCCAATTTGGCCGTGCTGGGATACTATAAATATACCGGCCTGCTGGTGGCGACCGCGAACCAGCTGACGGGCGCGGACTTCATCATCCCCAATATCGTCCTGCCGCTCGGCATTTCATTCTTCACGTTTCAAAAAATCGCCTTCCTTGTGGATTGCTATCGCAGGCTGGCATCGCCAAACCAGAGCCTGATCAATTTCGGCCTGTTCATCACGTTCTTTCCGCAGCTGATCGCGGGCCCGATCGTGCATCACAAGGAAATGATGCCGCAATTCGCGCGCCCGCAACCTTTCAGCGGCAGCAATTTCGCCGCAGGGTTGACGCTGCTGTCGATCGGCCTTTTCAAGAAAGTCATGATCGCCGATACGCTGGATGCCTATGTGAACCCGCTGTTCAAGCTGGCGGAAACGCGGGAACTGCATATCATCGAGGCATGGACGGCGGCACTTTGCTACACCTTCCAGATCTATTTCGATTTTTCAGGCTATTCCGACATGGCGCTTGGTCTTGGCAAGATGTTCAACCTGCGCCTGCCGGTCAATTTCTTCTCCCCCTACAAATCGGAAAACATCATCGATTTCTGGCGGCGCTGGCACATGACGCTGTCGCGATTCCTGCGCGATTATCTGTATATTCCGCTGGGCGGCAACCGCAAGGGCAGCGCGCGCCGCTATGTGAACCTTTTGGTCACGATGCTGCTGGGCGGTTTCTGGCACGGCGCGAACTGGACGTTCCTGATCTGGGGCGGGCTGCACGGCATTTTTCTGGGCATCAATCACTGGTGGCAAAAGGCGGGGCTGTTCAGCATCCATCCCTATGCCGCCCGCGTGCTGACATTCCTGTGCGTCATGGTGGCGTGGATATTCTTCCGCGCGGCCGACATGCACACGGCAATATCCATGCTGAAATCGCTGGGCGACGTTGCCAGCCTGCACGAACAGGGTTTTTCCGCGCTGGTGTCGCGCAGCGCCGTATTGCGTGCCACATTCGATGCGCCGGATGCGAATTTTGTGCTGATCCTGCTGCCGCTCTGTTTCATCATCTGCTGGGCGCTGCCCAACACCGTCGAAATCATGCGCAAGACCCGCCCCTGCATCGGCAGCACGCGCGGGCTTGCCCTGTCGCAAAATATCGTCGGGCGCGCGCTGCTGTGGCGCCCTGCCCTTGCCACCGGCATCATCGGCGGCATCGTTTTAAGCATCTGCATCGCAAAGGTTATTTATGAGCCCAGCCAGGTCTTCCTCTACTTCCAGTTCTGAGCGCAGGAACCTGCGGAAGTTCTATATCGGCCTGACCGCGCCGCTGCTGGTCTGCGCGCTTTATTTCGGTTTTGCGACGCTGCTGCTGCTGCGGTCGGGCGAATACCTGCCGCTCGATGCCCTCATCGAAAAACAGCAGAAAACCGGCGGCGTTTACGGCTCCGCCGTGCTGATGCGCGGGTTTTATTACAAACAGCGCCTGTACGACCTGCGCAAGCCCGACATCATCACGCTGGGATCATCGCGCGTGCTGGGTTTTCGCCAGCAGGATTTCGCCAAACCCTTCGTCAACATGGGCAGCCTCAGCGACCTTGAGGAAGTGGTCGAGGTTGCGCAAACATCGTTTAAAACCCATCTGCCCAAACTTGTGATACTGGGCGTCGATTTCTGGTGGTTTCATCAGCAGGCCGAAAACCGCGCCATCAACCGCAGCGCAGCCGATAGCGGTATTTCGGCGAACGACCTGTTCCAGCCGCTTAGCTGGCTGGCGACGGGGCGCGTGACGCCGTCGCAGGTCATGACGATTATCGGCGGCACTTCGCCCGATATCGGCATTTCCGGCATCACGCAGCAGGACGGTTTCGACGCGGCTGGCGCGCATTATTACACCTCGACCGTCACCGGCGCCCGCCCGCCCGAGGATTTCCAGTTCCGCACCAACCTTGCCAAGGTGCAAAAGGGCGAAAAGAAATACGCGCATGGCGAGATCGTGTCGGAGGCGCAGTTCAAAAAATTCCTCGGCCTGCTCGACCTGCTGAAGGAAAAGAAAATCCACGTCGTGATGTTCATGCCGCCGATTGCGGAGCGTGTGTATCGCGAGATGGAAAAGACAAAAGGCTATAAATATGTCGCCGACCTGCGCAAACGGCTGGCGGGTATCGCGGCGGAACGCGGCATCCCGTTTTTCGATTACCACGCGGGCGGGCCGCAGGGTACGCAAGAATGCGAATTCGTCGATGCGCATCACGGCGGCAATGTCGTTTATCAACGCATGCTGCTGGACATGGCGGTGCATGACGCGGAACTGCGCGGGCAGTTGAACCTTGCCGCCATCGGCTGGAATATCGAGCATTTCGGCGGCCAGTCGTCGCTGCGCGATGACGAGGTCGATTTCCTGGGCCTGAACTGCCTGAAACCCTCCGTCCGCAAACGGCTCTGATTTAACGTATAGCCGTTTTTTGCCAAACCCCCGGCTTTGGGGGTATAATGGTTCGTCATTATGATTCAGTCAGAGGCCGCCATGAAATACGCCCTTCCCGTCCTAGCCGCGCTTGCGCTGGCCATTCCGGCGACCGCTATGGCTGCCAAGCCCGATATGTCCTGCGTGAAGGGCGATTGCAAAAAAACCGATCCGGCCGCCGCCGCCGCGCAGGAAATGTATAAGGCCGCAGGGCAGGAAACGCCGGTCGATATTCCAGTCGAGGCACCGGTGGCAACGCCGCAGGAATCGGCAGCAGCCCTGCCCCCGCCCGCGCCCGACGAAAGCAAGATCGACACCAACCTTGGCAACATGTCGCCCAATTCCGCCATCTCGGAAATCGCCAAGGCGGTTGACAGGGATCTCGCGCAGCGCATGAGCGCGCCCGCAACGCCCACCGGACAGCAGGAAAGCTGCGGCGGGTTCAAGGCCGGGCAGGAAGCGCAGCGCACCAACCCCTATACCGCCGAACTGCAGCGCGGCTGGCTTGAAAACCGCCAGAAGATCGAGGCCTATGGCGCGCAGCTGAAGGAAGAACAACTGGCCATGCGCCAGAAAATGGTCGCCTATGACGACGAACTGAAAGCACAGCAGGCGAAGACCGTCGCAGACCATGTTCGCTATTCCGAAGAATTGAAGCAGGCCCAGCTGGCGATGCGCCAGAAAATGGTCGCTTATGACGAGGAACTGAAAGTCCGCCAGCAGCTGATGCGCTGCCCGACGCCGGAAATGTACACCAGAAAATCCAGCCAGTAACATGACTGCGCAATCCCTGACCGTCGAGCTGTGGCGCGGCCCTGCCGTGGAAAGCCGCCACGATATTCATGCCGTGTTGATGGACGGCAAGGGCGCGGTTAAAGCCAGCTATGGCGATGCCGCGCGCGCGACATTCCCCCGTTCCGCCCTGAAGCCGCTGCAGGCGATCGCGCTGATGGAGACGGGCGCGGCTGCCGAATATAAACTGTCGAATGCCGAAATCGCGCTCGCCTGCGCTTCGCATTCCGGCGAGCAAAACCATGTGCTGACCGCCGCGAACTGGCTGGCGCGCCTCGGCCTTGACGAAAACGCGCTGGAATGCGGCGCACATGCACCCTATGCGTCATCTTGCTCGCCCGCGACGATTTTATCGAACAACTGCTCCGGCAAGCATACCGGCATGCTGACGCTCTGCCGGCATATGAAGCAGGACCATGCGGGCTATACCGAATTCAACCACCCCGCGCAGCACAAGATCATGATGACGGTGGGCGAGATGTGCGGCGTTACCGTGACGCGCGCGACCTGCGGCATCGATGGCTGCTCCGCGCCCAACCCGATCATGCCGCTTTCGGCGCTGGCGGCGGGCTTTGCGCGCTTCATGAACCCCGACAGCCTTGGCATCGCGCGCGGCACGGCCTGCCGTCATTTGTATCAGGCGATGGTCGAACACCCCGAACTGGTCGGCGGCACCGGTCGCCTCGATACCGTTTTGATGAAGGCGGCTGGCGGAAAACTCATGTGCAAAATCGGCGGCGAAGGCGTTTATGCCTGCGTCATTCCGGGGCATGACACCGCCATCGCGCTGAAAGCCGAAGACGGCCATACCCGCGCGGCGCAGGCGGGGCTGTTTGCGATTTTGGAGAAGCATGACCTGGCCGATGCGAAGGTTCTGGATGCCGCCCGCAATACCGCCCTGCCCGTCCAGAAAAACTGGCGCGGCACCGAGGTCGGCACGATACGGGTAAATACCTAAGACGCTACAGCGCTGCTGTTACAGTTTTTCAGGATAGCCAGGGTGACCATATCCCTAGAAAAAGTATGACCGCACTAGGCAAGGCAACGAATATCAATGCTTTCATTCCTGCCTTCATGCTCTCTTTAAAAGAAGCGCCCGGCAAGCCTTGCGCATTCTCGTCAAGAATTCGCCGGACAGGCGGTATCAGCCAGAGAAAAATATTAGATAACGGCAGGCTCAGGGTAATACCGATCAGGAAGCAGGAAAAAAGTATAAGCCCCTGCGCCAAAGTGATCGGCCCTGACGATGCAAGAAGCTGGGGCATATCCGGGTGAAAATGATGATACGCCCATGATGCGCACACGACCAATATCGCGGCGACCGAAAAGGCGACGCTCAGAAAAATAACTGGCAGGGAAATGCGCAGCCAGTTTGGCAGCCTGCGGCGGGCGCGCTGCCTTTCCAAGAAAGCCGTTCCGGATATATGATTTTCAAATAACTTTTTCATTTTGACCGAAATGGCGTGCCCGGAGGGATTCGAACCCCCGACCTGATGCTTAGAAGGCACCTGCTCTATCCAGCTGAGCTACGGGCACATGCCCTTGTTTTAGCCTATTTTGGCCATTCTGGCAAACATGCGTAAAACCCGCGATTTCAGCGTTTGGGCGCGCTGGCGGTGACGGCGGGGGTCGCGCGCTGCGGCGCTTCGCCCGGATGGTCGGGAATGATGCCGCGATAATGGCGCTTCATGTCTTTTTTCCATTCGCGGGTATCGGCCAGGAATTTTGTTTCGGTCTTGCGCTCCGCCGCGGCAAGCTCCGCCTCCACATCGCGTTTCTGCGATTTGGGATGGCCGGCATGGTCAAGGCCGTTAGCCTCGAAATAGCCCATATCCTTCAGGATGCTGCGCAGCGTGCCGACGCCCTTGATTTCCGTGGGGATGGTCAGCTTTTTCGCCTGCCCCAACGATTTGTCGGGGCTGTCATGCACAAAGAAATCATGCCCGCCGGTGGAATGGCTGTATTCATAGCCAAGCTCTTTCGCCGCCTTCACAACCTTGCTGTAGTCGCGGGGAACGCCAGTGCTCATTCCTTCACCTCGAAGTCGATCGTGATTTCTTCACCGGCGGCAACCTCGCCGTCCAGTTTCAAAAAGTCGATGGCAAGGGTTTGCGAGAGTTTGAAAATCTCCTCGCGGTCCTCGGCTTCCACATTAAAGCCGGGCAAGTCCTCGCTGGTCGCGAGATACACGTTTTCAGGCAGGTATTCGATCTGGATCGTGATATGCCGCATTCTACCCCTCTTGCATTTGGATATTTTAGCACAGGAATAGGGAAA
>JADYYV010000164.1 GCA_020853455.1 Alphaproteobacteria bacterium
GCGTTTCCAGATCGGTCATGTGACGATCCAGATCGAGGCAGGGAACGCCAAAGACGATTGCATGCTGGCACCCAACGAAGTCGTCTAAAAAAATCCTCAAATATTTCAAAGAACTGGCCGAATATTAGCCATTTTTATGTATTTTAGAGAAAATTACATATAGACCGTTTTCTTCGTTGACATTACGTCCAAAAACCTTCATTAAGATGACCACTGGTAAGCGGGAGTAGCTCAGCTGGTTAGAGCGTCGCCCTGTCACGGCGAAGGCCGCGGGTTCAAGTCCCGTCTCTCGCGCCAGTTAATCTTTTTTGTGACGCATTTTCTGCGTTCAAATATCACCAAAAAACCCTTCATATTCAAACTTTAAGCCCTTTTATCCTGTTCGACTCAGGAGTAACATTGTTGCGCGGTGATTCCCGCATCCAGACTGTCAGAGGATAATTCCGTGAACATACTCGCGTCAGAATTGCTCCAGAACTACTTGCCGATTGTCATCTTTCTCGGCATCGCGACCGGCCTTGCCTGCGTCATCGTTCTGGCGTCGTTTATCGTGTCAAAGCAAAAGCCCGACAGCGAAAAACTCTCGCCGTATGAATGCGGCTTCGAGGCTTTCGATGATGCACGCTCCAAATTCGACGTGCGTTTCTATCTCGTCTCCCTCCTGTGCATTATCTTCGACCTTGAAGTGGCGTTCCTGTTTCCCTGGGCGATTACGCTTGGAAAGATCGGCATTTACGGCTTCTGGTCGATGATGGCATTCCTTGGCGTGCTGACGATCGGTTTCATTTACGAGTGGCGCAAAGGCGCCCTGGATTGGGAGTAAGCTTTGGAAAACAACATGCAACCCATACCGCCGGGACCTGCGCAGGATGCGCTTGTGAACGCCGCGACGCAGGAACTCAACGACAAGGGCTTCCTGCTTTCCAACTTCGATAACCTGCTCGACTGGGCGCGCCGCGGATCGCTGTGGCCGATGACCTTTGGCCTGGCCTGCTGCGGCGTTGAAATGATTCACAGCTATATGAGCCGCTATGACCTCGACCGTTTCGGCGTCATTCCGCGCCCCAGCCCGCGCCAGTCGGACGTAATGATCGTGGCAGGCACGCTGTGCAACAAAATGGCCCCTGCGCTGCGCAAGGTCTATGACCAGATGGCGGAACCGCGCTGGGTAATTTCGATGGGTTCCTGCGCGAATGGCGGCGGTTACTACCATTATTCCTATTCTGTCGTGCGCGGCTGCGACCGCATCGTGCCGGTCGATATTTATATTCCGGGCTGCCCGCCGACCGCAGAGGCGCTGGTGTACGGTATCCTGCAACTGCAGAAAAAAATCGCCCGTGAAGACACAAGGCTGGTGCGCTGATGTCCGTAGAAAACCTCGACGCCCTCGGCGATTACATTGAAATCACGATGCAGCCCGCGATCCTGAAAAAGGAAATCGCGCATGGCGAGCTGATGTTCACGATCAAGCGTGAATCACTGAAGCGTTTTATCTCGTTCCTGCTGAACGACGCGAATTGCGAATTCAAGCAGCTGTCGGATATCTGCGGCGCGGATTACCCCGACCGTGACGAGCGTTTTGACGTCGTTTACAACCTGCTGAGCCTGAAGCACAACTTCCGCATCCGCGTGAAGCTGCATACGTCGGAAAATACGCCGGTTGATTCCATCACCAGCCTTTACAGCGCCGCCAACTGGTTCGAGCGCGAAGTCTGGGACATGTACGGCATTTTCTTCAACGACCATCCCGACCTGCGCCGCATCCTGACCGATTACGGTTTTGAAGGTCACCCGCTGCGCAAGGATTTCCCGCTGACCGGCTTTGTTGAGCTACGCTATGACGAAACGCAGAAGCGCGTGGTGTATGAACCCGTGAAGCTGCAGCAGGACTTCCGCAATTTTGACTTCGTTTCCCCGTGGGAAGGCATGACGACCATGCAGCTCCCGGGCGACGAAAAAGCCCGCAAGCCGAAAATCGGCGCCGACCTTCCTGCGCTGGACGAGAAAGAGAAGAAAATCGGATGAGCGACAGCAACGAAAACAAGATCCGCCCCTATACGATGAACTTCGGCCCGCAGCACCCGGCCGCGCACGGGGTGTTGCGCCTTGTGCTGGAAATGGACGGGGAGATTGTCGAGCGCGCCGATCCGCATATCGGCCTGCTGCATCGCGGCACCGAAAAGCTGATCGAATACAAAACCTATATGCAGGCTGTGCCGTATTTCGACCGCCTCGATTACGTCGCCCCCATGAACCAGGAGCATGCTTTCGCGCTCGCGGTTGAAAAACTGCTGAAGATCAAGGCGCCGCCACGCGCGCAGCATATCCGCGTGCTGTTCGCCGAAATGACGCGCGTCATCAACCACATCCTGAACATCACGACCTATGCGCTGGACGTCGGCGCGCTGACGCCCGCGCTCTGGGGCTTCGAGGAGCGCGAGATCGGGATGGAATTCTATGAACGTGTTTGCGGCGCGCGCCTGCACGCAAATTACGTCCGCCCGGGCGGCGTTGCGCAGGATATGCCGGCGGGCCTTGCCGAAGATATGTATGCCTGGGCCGACAGCGTCCAGAAATTCATCGACGACATGGAAGGCCTGCTGACCAATAACCGCATCTTCAAGCAGCGTACCGTCGATATCGGTATCGTGACGAAGAAAGAGGCGCTGGATTGGGGTTTTAGTGGCCCGATGCTGCGCGCCTCCGGCGTGCCGTGGGATCTGCGCAAGTCGCAGCCCTATGATGTATATGCCGATATGAATTTCGACATACCGACCGGCACGACGGGCGATTGCTATGCCCGTTATCTGGTGCGGGTCGAGGAAATGCGCCAGTCATGCAAAATCATGAAGCAGGCGATCGAGAAAATGCCGCGCGGGCCCGTGTCGTCCGACGATGGCAAAGTCACGCCGCCCAGCCGCGCCGAGATGAAAAACTCGATGGAAGCGCTGATCCACCACTTCAAGCTTTATACCGAAGGGTATCACGTGCCCGCCGGTGAAACCTATACCGCCGTTGAAGCGCCCAAGGGCGAATTCGGCGTTTATCTGGTGGCCGACGGCTCTAACAAGCCGTACCGCTGCCACATCCGCGCGCCGGGGTTTGCGCATCTGCAGGGCATGGATTTCATGTCGAAAGGCCACATGCTGGCCGATGCGGTGGCGATCATCGGTTCGATGGATATCGTGTTCGGGGAGATTGACCGCTAATGGCACACGCACAAAAAGTAAAATTCGAGCAGCCCAAGGAATTCAAGTTTTCGCCCGAAAACATGAAACTGGTCGAACAGCATATCGCCAAGTACCCGAAGGGCCGCCAGGCAAGCGCGGTGATGCCGCTGCTGGACATCGTGCAAAAGCAGCACGACAACTGGATTCCCGAAGTTGCGATGGAAGAAATCGCGCGCCTGCTGGATATGCCGCGCATCAAGGTGTTCGAAGTCGCGACGTTTTACACGATGTATAACCTTGCGCCCAAGGGTAAACATCACCTGCAGTTCTGCACCACCACGCCGTGCTGGCTTGCGGGTTCCGGCGAGGTCGTGAAGGCCTGCGAGAAGCATCTTGGCATCAAGTTGGGTGAAACGACGCCCGACAACATGTTCACGATCACCGATGTCGAATGTCTTGGCGCTTGTGTCAACGCGCCCGTTATCCAGCGTAACGGCGATGATTTCTACGAAGACCTGACGCCGGAAAACGTGATCGGCGTTCTGGACGGCCTGAAGGCCGGCAAGGAAGTGCCGAAAGGCTCGCGCACCGGTCGCCTGACTTCGCTCGGCGCGCAGGGTGCGACCTGCCTGACCGATATCGCCAAAAAAACCGGTAACAAAGTCGCAGGCGAGGGGAAGAAGTAATGCTGCAGGACAAAGACCGCATCTTCACGAACCTTTACGGCTGGCTTGGCGCTGATCTGAAATCCGCGAAGGCGCGCGGCAACTGGTCGGGCACAAAAGACCTTCTCGCAAAGGGGCGCGACTGGATCATCGAAGAAGTGAAAAAATCCGAATTGCGCGGCCGTGGCGGCGCGGGCTTCCCGACCGGCATGAAATGGTCTTTCATGCCCAAAGAAAGCAAAGACGGCCGTCCCAGCTATCTTGTCATCAACGCCGATGAATCCGAACCCGGTACATGCAAAGACCGCGACATCATCCGCCATGAACCGCACACCATTATCGAAGGCGCGCTGATTGCGTCTTTCGCGATGGGCGCGAAGGCCTGCTACATATATATACGCGGCGAGTTCTATCACGAGGCTGTCGCGATGCAGAAAGCGATCGACGAAGCCTATGACGCGGGCCTTGTCGGCAAGAACGCCTGCGGCTCCGGCTGGGATTTCGATATTTACCTGCATCGCGGGGCAGGTGCTTATATCTGCGGCGAGGAAACTGCGCTGCTGAACAGCCTCGAGGGAAAAAAAGGCTTCCCGCGCAACAAGCCGCCGTTTCCGGCCGGCGCGGGCCTGTATGCCTGCCCGACGACCGTCAACAACATCGAAACCATCGCCGTCGTGCCGGAAATCCTGCGCCGCGGCGCATCTTGGTTCGCAGGTATCGGTAACGAGAAAAACCGCGGCACGAAAGTGTTCTGCATTTCAGGTCACGTCAACAATCCCTGCAACGTCGAAGAAGCCATGAGCATCCCGCTCAAGGAACTGATCGAAAAGCATGGCGGCGGCGTGCGCGGCGGCTGGGACAACCTGCTGGCTGTGATCCCCGGCGGATCGTCGACACGCCTGCTGCCCAAAGACCTTTGTGAAACCGTGCTGATGGATTTTGACAGCCTGCGCGCCGTCAATTCCAGCCTTGGCACCGCAGCCGTCATCGTCATTGATAAATCGAACGACATCGTCTATGCGATCGCGCGTCTTGCGCGTTTCTACTGGCACGAGTCCTGCGGCCAGTGCACGCCCTGCCGCGAAGGCACGGGCTGGATGTACCGCATCATGCAGCGCATGGTGAAGGGCGAGGCGAATATCGAGGAAATCGACATGCTGCTCGATATCGGTTCCGAAATCGAAGGACATACGATCTGCGCGCATGGCGATGCTTCGGCTTGGCCTATCCAGGGCCTCATCAAGCATTTCCGCCCGGAAATGGAACGCCGCATCCTTGAATACCGCAAGAGGATTGCAGCGTGAAAAAGGCTTCCAAAAAAATGAACAAGCTCGACGAAACGCGCACGGTCAGCGTCGCGATTTCCTGCCCTGTGGAGAAGGTTTATAAATTCCTCTCCGCTCCCGCCAATTTCCCGCAATGGGCAAGCGGCTTGTGCAACGAGATCAACAAGAAAAATGGCGCTTGGGTGGCAAAGACTTCCCGAGGCCTCGCAAAAATAGAATTCACCAAGAAAAACACCTTTGGCATCCTTGATCACACGGTCACGATGGGCCGGAACAAGGTTTATGTGCCGATGCGCGTGCTGCCCAATAACAAGGGCTGCGAAGTCACGCTGACGATCTACCGCAATAAAATGTCCGATAGTCGCTTCAAGGAAGAGATCGGCTGGGTCGAACGCGTCGTTGATGCTTTGAAAGACCTGCTGGAAAAAACCGCAGGCAAGGGGGATGCCAATGCCTAAACTCACCATCGACGGTATGGAAGTCACGGTCGAACCCGGCACCTCCATCATTCAGGCGGCCGAACAACTGGGCATCGAAATCCCGCGTTTCTGCTATCACGACAAGCTGTCCGTGCCGGCCAATTGCCGCATGTGCCTCGTCGAAGTCGAAAAGTCGCCGAAGCCTGTAGCGTCCTGCGCGATGCCCTGCGCGGAAGACATGAAGGTGCATACGAATTCGCCGCAGGCGCAAAAGGCGCGCAAGGGCGTAATCGAAATGCTGCTCATCAACCACCCGCTGGATTGCCCGATCTGCGACCAAGGCGGCGAGTGCGACCTGCAGGACCAGACGGTAGCGTTTGGATTTGACCGTTCCCGCTACCGCGAAGAAAAACGCGCGGTGAAGGACAAAGACCTTGGCCCGCTGATCAAGACAACTATGACCCGCTGCATCCATTGCACGCGTTGTGTCCGGTTCGGCGATGAAATCGCAGGCGTCGATGAAATGGGCGTTCTGAACCGCGGCGAACACCTTGAAATCGGAACTTACGTTCAACAGATGGTATCGTCTGAACTGTCCGGCAACATCATCGACATCTGCCCTGTCGGCGCATTGACATCGAAGCCCTACGAATTTACCGCCCGGCCGTGGGACCTGCGCAAGGTCGAAAGCATCGACGTATCCGACGCAGTCGGATCGAACATTCGTATCGATACACGCGGTGGCGCCGTTCTGCGCGTGCTGCCCCGCCTGCATGAAGGCGTGAACGAAGAATGGATTTCCGACAAGGCGCGTTTCAGCATCGACGGCCTGAAAAACCAGCGTCTCGACCGCCCCTATGTGCGCGTTAACGGCAGGCTGGAACCGGCAAGCTGGAATCAGGCATTTGCTGCGATCACCGAAAAACTCGCGGGCGTCGATGGCAAGAAATTCGGCGCAATCGCCGGGGATCTTGCGGATTGCGAGTCTATGGCGGCGTTGAAAGACCTGCTGGCCGCTTACGGCTCTAAAAACCTCGAATGCCGTCAGGATGGCGCGCAATATGATGTGTCGCAGGCTTGCGGCTGGCGTTTCAATACGACCATCGCGGGGATTGAACAGGCGGATGTCATCCTGCTGGTCGGCACCAACCCGCGCCACGAAGCGGCGCTTGTCAATGCGCGTATACGCAAGACATGGCTCGCCAAGCGCATCAAGATCGGTGTGATTGGCCAGCAGGTCGATTTGAA
>JADYYV010000165.1 GCA_020853455.1 Alphaproteobacteria bacterium
CGCCGCGCGATCAGCTGCGTCACCTGTGACCCGAAATCGAGGATGACGACGGTGTCATGCGTCTTCTTCGGGTCAGCAGTAACGGGGGTGACGGGCTGGGCTTGCATGGGTCGGCTCCTTCGCGCGCTTTATCGAAGCGCTACTATCCGAAAATGGGGGTGGCAGCGTCAATTGATTCGGGGGCGAAGGTTGTCATAAGGGGTCGATTTAACCCCCTCTCCCGCGTGCGGGAGAGGGCTGGGGAGTGGGTGCAGAGCGGTCGTCATCGTTGGCGGCGGTCTGCAACAATTTTATGCGGTGCGGCACCCTCTCCCTAACCCTCTCCCGCACGCGGGAGAGGGGATTTCTCTCACGGCAGCGCCAGCAGCCGAAACCGCGCGATGCGGTCGATCTGGGCGAGGGCGGTGGCGAATTCGGTTTCCGCGTCATTGTTCATGCGCTGGCGGAACAGCTGCAGGATATCGGTGCGGTTCAGCCCCTTGACCGCGACGATGAAGGGGAAGCCGAATTTGGCCTTGTAATCGCGGTTCAGCTGCTGGAATTCCGCGAATTCTTCGGGCGTACATTCCTTCAGCCCCGCGCCTTTTTGTTCGGATACCGAGGCATCGGTCAACGCCGTGCCAATCGCGGGCGCAAGGTCGGGATGCGCGCGGATCAGCGCGAGTTTCTGTTCACGCGTGCCCGCCGCCACGGTTTTTTTCATCGCGGCGTGGAGGGCGTCGACAGTCGCAGCGCCGCTATGATACGCGCCTTGCGCAATCCACGGCGAATGTTCGTAAATGCCGCCGTAAATTTTCAGGAACGCGTCGGGCGATACATCAACGGGCCTGACGCTCAAGGGCTTGTCGTCATCCACGGCGGTCATCCTTTAAACGGGTGCTTGTCCATCCAGTGGCGCGCGATATCGATGCGGCGCGCGATCCAGACTTTGTCGTGCGATTTGATATGGCGGATAAACCGCTCCAGCGCCGCCATGCGGGCGGGGCGGCCGACGATGCGGCAATGCAGGCCGATCGACAGCATCTTCGGCGCATGTTCGCCTTCTTCGTATAGCACATCGAATGCATCGCGCAGGTAAGCGAAATACTGGTCGCCTGAATTGAACCCCTGCGCCGCCGCAAAACGCATATCGTTGGTATCCAGCGTATAGGGCACGACCAGCTGTTTTTTATCCGCTTCCCTGTACCAGAAAGGCAGATCGTCGCTGTAATCATCGGCATCATAAATGAAACTGCCATCCTCCATCACCAGCCGCCGCGTATTCGGGCTGGTGCGGCCGGTATACCAGCCCAGCGGGCGTTCGCCCGACAGCCGCTCGATAATCTCGACCGCGCGTTTCATATGGTCGCGCTCGGTCTTGATGTCGATATCCTGGTAATTGATCCAGCGGTATCCGTGCGACGCAATCTCGTGCCCTTCGCGCAGGAAAGTTTTTGCCATCGCCGGATATTTTTCCAGCGCAAGGGCGACCGCGAAAACGGTCACGGGCATTTTGTATTTTTTGAACAGGCGCAGCAAACGCCACACGCCCGCGCGCGTGCCGTATTCGTAGATCGATTCCATGCTGATATGGCGGCCTTCGATGCGCGGGGCATTGATGATTTCGGACAGGAAGGTTTCCGACGCCGCATCGCCGTTCAGCACGCAGTTCTCGCCGCCTTCCTCGTAATTCAGGACGAATTGCACCGCCACGCGCGCGCCGCCCGGCCAGTTGGCATGGGGCGGGTGTTCGCCATAACCTACATAATCGCGCGTGTCGCGCGGGGGCGCGGCTGGACGTTCGCCATTGCCATTCGTGCCGTTTTTCGCGGCGGCTGGTTTTTTAGAAGTTTTGGAACGCGGTTTTTTCTTTGTCGCCATATTTCGCCCATGCTGCGGGGGTTTTTGCGCGCGGCGCGCCCAGCTTGACGCTCATCGGTACCGAACCACGTAATGTATTCCCGTGCGCCGTGATTTTTTTGTCTGCAGTATTCAGGTACAAGGCCATAATTTCCCCATCTTCGCCACGCCAATGTTTCATGATAGGCGTTGCGGGTTAGGGAGCGGTTAACGGCAGTTTCCGGAAAGTGGCGATGCGCGCCCCTTGACGGAATTCGTGCAGCGATTACGCTGAAACCAAACAAGGAGCATCGACCATGGGCAAGCTGACCACCCACATTCTCGACACCGCCAGCGGCACACCGGCCAAGGGTATGCGCCTGCGGCTGTTCCGCACCGGCACGGGCGGCGCGGAAACGCTGCTGCTGGCCACCAAGACGAACAACGACGGCCGCGTCGATGCGCCGCTGCTGGCCGACAAAGATTTCAAGCCCGGCACCTACCGCATCGAATTCGAGGCCGGGAAGTATTTCCGCCGCATGGGCGTGGAACTGCCCAAATTCCCGTTTTTCGACATCATCCAGATCCATTTCGGCATTTCCGATGCCGACAGCCATTACCACGTGCCGCTGCTCGTTTCGCCCTACGGCTACAGCACGTATCGCGGCAGCTAATGTTCCGAAAAGTCTGAGGAAGAAAAGGGTGAAGGCCTTAATTATCGGGTTTTTGCTGGGTTTTTCTGGTCTTTCCGTCATTTTCAGGCCTCCTTTCATTCTCTCAAGACTACCCGATTTTTGGAAAATTGTCAAGATAAAATTGCGATAGTCGCAATTTCTTGAGCATATTCAAAACCCTGTCATCCTGAGCGCAGCGAAGGATCTCCCTTCATGCGGCTCGAAAGGGGGATTCTTCGCTGCGCTCAGAATGACAGGTGAATTATTTTACTGCCGCAAGCCCCGCGCCCAGTTTCGCGCGTTCCGCATCGGTCATGCCGGTTTCATTGCCAAGCGGCATCGTGTCGGCCTTTACCGCCTGTTCGATAATGCGCGGCGCGTATTGGCGTATCTGCTCCATCGTATCGAACGCGACGCCCTTGGGTGCTTCGGTAACGCTGTCATGGGTCGGCGTGTCGCTGTGGCAGCCGCTGCAATGCGTGCGCACGATCTGGCGGATTTCGGCGGGCGTGGCGGCGGCGACGGCGGCAACCGGCTTTGGCGCCGCGAATAAACCCGACGCCGCGCAGATGGTGAGCGCAAAACCCGCCAGCCCCGCCGTCATGAAACGGTAATCGGTGATGCCGCGGTCCTTCAGGTTGAAATAATGGCGGAACGGCCATGACGACAGGCCCAGCGCGGCCAGTATCGCCCAGTTATACGCACCCGCATACAACACGGGATAATGATTGCTGATCATGATCAGCAGCACAGGCAGCGTCATGTAGTTGTTGTGCATCGACCGCTGTTTGGCGATCTTGCCGTATTTCGCATCGGGCTTGTCGCCGCGCAGCAGCGCCGCCACGACCTTTTTCTGGTTCGGGATGATGACCGCGAAAACATTCGCCGTCATGGCCGTGCCGATCATCGCGCCCACATGGATAAACGCGCCGCGCCCCGTGAAAATTTGCGTCAGAAAATAGGCGGCGGCGGTCAATGCCAGCGCCCAGATCACCGAAAAAACTTTGACGTTTTCGCCCAGCGCGCTTTTGCACAATTCATCGTAAAACAGCCAGCCGCCCAGCAAAAACGCAAGCCCGGTGAACGTCGCCTGCGCGGGCGTGAAGGCGTATTTGGCGTTGTCGATCAGGTATAAATCCGCCTGCCAGTAATACATCAGGCACAGCAGGAAAAAACCGCTGATAAAGGTCAGGTAGGCTTCCCATTTGAACCAGTGCAGATCGTCCGGCATGCCTTCGGGCGCGACCAGGTATTTTTTCTTGTGATAAAACCCGCCGCCATGTACCGCCCAGACTTCGCCCGATACGCCCGCATCGCGGTCTTTTTTATCTTTGGCAGGGCGAAGCGACAGGTCGAGCCAGACGAAATAGAACGACGCGCCGATCCACATAATGCCCAGCATCAGGTGGAACCAGCGCAGCGCCAAGCTCAGCCATTGGGGGACGTCTATCTCCACACAATACTCCTGTCATCCTGAGCGCAGCGAAGGATCTCCCTCGTCTGCGGCGGGAAAGGGGGATTCTTCGCTGCGCTCAGAATGACATCAGGATTTTTCATCGTTCAAAACCCAGTCATATGCCTTCGTCGTCAGGAAGTCGTCCAGCTGCTCGCCCATCACCATGCCCGCGAACATCCCGGCGGCGGCGCTGGTGTATTTGTCGGCATCCAGTTTCGCGGCTTCGTCCATCAGCATTTCATGCATGAAATTATCGTCGATCACGCGGCCGTCATCCAGCTTCGCTTTGTGCCGCCGCCACTGCCACAATTGCGCGCGGGAAATTTCGGCGGTCGCTGCGTCCTCCATCAAATTATGGATCGGCACGCAGCCATTGCCCGCCAGCCATGCTTTCAGATACAGCAGGCCGATATTGATATTGCGGCGCAGGCCTTCCTCGGTGATTTTTCCCTCCGGCACTTTCAGAAGGTCAGCGGCGGTGATGTTCACATCTTCGCGCAATTTATCCAGCTGGTTGGCCTGCGGCATCAACCGGTCGAAAATTTCCCTCGCGACCGGAACAAGCGCGGGATGCGCGACCCAGGTGCCGTCATGGCCGTCGGTTGCTTCGCGCGTTTTGTCGGCGCGGACTTTTTCAAGCGCGGCGTTGTTCGCGGTCTCGTCGTTCTTGATCGGAATCTGCGCCGCCATGCCGCCCATCGCATGTGCGCCGCGGCGGTGGCAGGTCTTGATCAGGTTCAGGCTGTAGGAACGCAGGAAATGCGCGGTCATCGTGACCGACCCGCGGTCCGGCACGATAAAATCCGCGCGGTTGCGGAATTTCTTGATGTAGCTGAAGATATAATCCCAGCGCCCGCAATTCAGGCCGACGATATGGTCACGCAGGGCATGGAGCATTTCATCCATCTGGAACG
>JADYYV010000166.1 GCA_020853455.1 Alphaproteobacteria bacterium
ACACCGAGGTCATCCAGGTGAGAACCGCGAAAGCCACGCGCAGGAACGGCAGGACCGGCAGGTAGAAGGCGATCATCACGCCCGCCACCATCATGGTCATCGCAATCGTCGCAAGACCGTTCGCCAGAGCCGACACCGCAAGACCGCCACCGCCGGAGAACGTCGCGATCTCCGCGCTCGACAGGATCTGCAGCACGGTCAAGAGGACCATGATCGTGGTCGCCGTGCCGATGATCGAGTAGCCGGTATCTGCCAGCGACGCGAGCGGATAGGTGTTGGTCGCCGCAAGGTCAACCGCCTTGAACAGGAACATGTCGCCCGCACGCGGCCAGATTTTCGAGATAATCCAGTCAGCGATGCTGAGGTCGCCGGTTGCGAGGTTTTTCAGGAACGAGATCATCGACCAGAAACCGCCGCCGCCCGAAGAGGGGTTCAGGTCGGAGGTGCGCTGCGCGGTGCCGTACTCGGTACGGCCAGCCGAGCCGGGGCGCGACGCGTCGGCCCACCAGCGGTCGTAGTCAGCCATGACGCCGACCACTTTTTCCTCGATATCGGGGTTTTTGCAGGCGCGGCCGAACAGTTTGCGGCCCGCGCATTTCATGGTGTTCCAGACCGACGACCAGAAGCCGCCTTTACCGGCGCCTTCCCACAGCGTGCCGGGTTCGACGGTCGCGGTGGGTTCGCGCGCCGATTGCAGCAGGCCGTTCAGCGACGCGATGTCCTGATACCACATGCCCATGCCGGCCCAGCCGCGCTGTCTCAGTTCGTGCAGCAGGTCGCCGCCGCGGATATAGCCCATCAGGTCGGCTTTCGCGGAACCGGCCGCGCCGTCGGGAGCCACGCCGCCGTCATAGACCTGGTTGATCGCCTGCATCAGCGCGTCCAGTTCCTGCTGGGGCTGGGCCGCGTTCGGGTCGTTTGCGGGGGTCGCCATCGCGGCGCAGTTGTTGTAACCGCCCGTCATCAGGCCGACCGGGTTGTTCGGCGTGCCGGGGTTGCCGTAGCGGCGTGCCACGAAATCGCAGGCGAAAGCGCGCGCGGTCTGGATGATCGCGCCGCCCGAGCCTGTGACGCCGTTCAGCGAGGTTTCGTTCAGCTGGTTTTGCAGCGCGCCCATCATTTTATTGCGGAAGCCCGCGACGGCGGTCGCCATCGTGGCCTTGTAGTTCGTATAGGTCGCGCGGTTCGCGTTGGCGGCCGCGGTCGAAGCGGCATCCATCGGGGTGGTGGCGGTCGCGTTCGCCAGCATCATGTCGACGTCTTCCGTACCCGCGTTCGCGCTGGTGCCGTAAGTGATCGTGCCGCAGACGTTGGGGTCGGTGTCGTTGGTGTAGCGGTTGGTGACCCAGCCGGTGCGGTTGGTCAAATCCTGTTTAATGCGGATAACCTGACGCGGATCCATGCCGCCGGTCGACTGCTGCAGGTAGGTGTTGAACGCGACCTGGCAGACCATCACCTTGTTGATGCCGGCCACGAGCGAGGTTGCGTTGGCCGCCGAGAACGGCGACAGCAGGGACTGGTCGCCGACCACGCCGTTCACATAGGTGAGCCAGCCGGTGGAGCCGAAGTTGGAGCCCCATTCGGCGAGCTTCATCACGGCATACTGGCCGGAGGAGAAACCCTGGTTGCCGAGCGGGATCATGATGCCAAGCGCGAAAACGACGCGGATCGGGGTCCAGACCATGTTATGGCGGCCGCCGCCGAACAGGCCGGTTTTCGCCGAATCAACGACGATCGACAGCACCATCCAGAACAGCATCGCGCCCGCCACCAGCAGAACGCCCGAGTTATAAACCTGCATCAGGCCGGCCAGCGCGTTTTGCAGCGCGCCGCCGTTGCCGGGGACGCCGGTTGCAGCCTGGCGGAGAATTTTGTCGAGAACCATCAGCGCGTAGTCGGTCGAGATGCCCGAGCCGTTGACGCGGGAATCGAACAGGCCGGCAGCGCCCGTGATGCCGGCGGTACCGCCCGAGATATCGGTCAGGCCGGTGCCGTAGGGGTCGCCGGGATGCGCGAAAATCTGCGCCTGCGCCACTTCGCCAAGGCCGAAGAAAATGCGCGCGAAGAACGTGCCGATCGCGGCCGCCAGCGTCACCATCATCATGATGATCCCGCCGAACATGCCGTACTGGAAGGTGGTGGCGCGCGTCGTGCGCAGCGTGAACCATGCTTCGCCGAAAAGATCGCGAATCTGCGTATTGGGAACGCCCTGTGCGCCGTAGTTCAGCGCGGGGTGGTCATCGGGCAAAAGTTTTGCCTGCACGAACATGAGGGCCAGCACCCGCATGAACACCGGATAAATGTGGGAGAAACCCTGGAAGCACATCCGGAACTGCGGCATGAACATAAAGGCCGCGACATTTGTTCCCTTGATGCGGTTCGATTCTCTGGCGTCGCTCATGGTTAAACCCCGACAAAAACAGACACACACACCTAAATCAGGCTTATTCTTTCATGATACGCCTTTTTCCTAAAACCGTCAAATTTACGTGAATTTATGCAAAATTGTATGGGTATAAAAAACTGAACGCCTGCAAGGGGATCGGCGGAAAACGAACCGCCGGTACCCGAAGGACACCGGCGGCACGTAATTTTTTTTCAGCCAGCACCGCGTTATGACCTGCGCAAGGCTGCGCGGCGGGTCTTTTACGCGCCGCCCTTGCCCGACTGGCCGCCGGAGCCGGCACCCATGCCGAGTCCCCCGCCGCCCTTGGGCGCAGGCCCGCCGGCCGCCGCGGCATTGGTAACGCCGGGCGTCGCGTTCGGGTCTTCGGCTTTTTTGCCGCCGTACTGGAATTTGGGGGCCATACCCTCCATCATCTTCGCAGCCGTCAGCATGTTGCCGTCGCTATGGTCGTCCATGCTGTGGTCAGGCGAGCCGCCCATCCAGCGCATCAGCGCGTTCGGGATCACGTCCATCAGCTTGAACGACGTGTTCGCCGCCGTGTAGAGCGTGCCCAGATAGATGATCGAATAGGTCACCTGCGCCACCATCGCGGTAAAGATGTTGTGGGTCGAAATCAGCGTCGACGCCCCTTGCGAGAAGGTGGTGTGGAAATATGTCGCAAAGGCGTTGAAGATCAGCATGCCGCCCACGAAGCCGAACACGACCAGCACCGGGCGCATCAGCACGTTCAGCCAAAGAATCCAGGCCGTTCGCGCGCCGCCCGCAAGCCCTTCGCCTTCGGTGCCAAGATGCGTCAGCGCCGCGATCGGCACCATCAGTACCGCTTCGAACACGGATGTCATCCAGGTCAGCACGGCGAAAGCCACGCGCAGGAACGGCAGCACGGGCAGGTAGAAGGCGATCATCACGCCCGCCACCAGCATCGTGGTCGAGATGGTGGACAGCACGTTCGCAACGGCTGACGCCGCAAAACCGATACCGCCCGACACCGTTAACAGCTTACCCGCGGTCAGGATCTGGATGATCGACAGGCCCGACAGGATGCTGAGCGAGGTGTAGATGATGCGGTGGCCGGCATCCGTCAGCGTCGCCAGCGGATAGGTGTTGGTGGCCGCCGTATCGACAGCGCTGAAGAAAAAGGCGTCGCTAGCGCGCGGCCAGATGCGTTCCGCCACCCAGTTCATCAGGCCGGCGCCGCCGCCGAAGGCGACCGATTTGATGAAGGCGATCACGGTGCGCAGACCGCCGCCCGACGAGGACGGGGTGACGTCCTGCGTACGCTGTGCGCCGCCCATGGTGCCAAGCGGCGTGTTGGCAGGCGCGCCGGGACGCGATGCCGATGCCCACCAGGCGTCATATTCGCCAAGGATGGACGCTGCTTTTTCCTCGATCTCGGGGCTCTTGCAGGGGCGGCCGACGATGCGGCGACCCGCGCATTTCAGGTTGCTCCAGAAGCCGCCCTTGGTTGCGCCTTCCCACAGCGTGCCGGGTTCGACCGATGCGGTGGGTTCGCGTGCGCCCGCCACCTGCGCGTTCAGCGCGGCGATTTTCTGGTACCACATGCCCATGCCCGCCCAGCCGCGGCGCTGCATTTCAGCGATCATGCCGTTCGGGCCGGTGATATAGGCCATCAGCGCGTCCTTGGCGAACGGGCCACCGCCGCAGCCGGGGCTGGTGGGCGAAATGGGTGCGGAGCCGTCATAGGTGCAGCGGATCGCGTCCATCATCATGCCGACCTGACGCTGCGGGATAGAAGCATCCGGGTCCGCCGCGGGCGCAACGATACCGCCCGGGCACGCCGCATATGGCGCGGGAATAAGGCCGACGGGGTTGGGTGTAGTGGTTTCCCAGCGGCGCGCCACGAAGGGGCAGGCCAGCTGGCGCGCAAGCGTCACGACCGTGCCGCCGCCGGTGCCGGAGCCCGTGCTGGCATTGATGTCCATGTTTTCAGACAGCAGCGGCTGCAGCGCGCCCATCATGCGCTGACGGAAATCCGCGAGGCGGTCGGCGAATTCCTGGTCATAGTTGGTGTACATCGTGCGGTTCGCGGGGTTCGCGGCAAGCGCGGCCGATGCCGGGTCCATCGGCGTGGAAACGCCCGCGTTCGCCATCGCGGCGCCGACGTCGGAGTTCGCGCCGTTATCGATGCCATAGGTGATCGTGCCGCAGATATTCGCGTCGGTGTCATTGGTGTAGCGGTTGGCGACCCAGCCCACGCGGTTGGTCGTGTCCTGCTTGACGCGGATCAGCTGTTGCGGGTCTGCGCCGCCCATCGAGCCGTTCTGCGCGGCCGAGTTAAACGCGATCTGGCAGACCATGACCTTGTTCACGCCCGCCGCGATCGAGGTCGCGTTGTGGACGGAGAAAGGCGCCAGCAGGCTCTGGTCGCCGACCACGCCCGCGATGTACTGCACCCAGCCCTTGGTGCCGAGGTTGGAGCCCCATTCGGCCAGTTTCATGACCATGTACTGGCCGGAGGAGAAACCCTGCGCGCCCAGCGGGAAAATGATGCCCAGCGCGAAAACCATGCGGATCGGGGCCCAGACCATGTTGTGGCGGCCGCCGCCCAGCTTGCCGGTGCGCGCGGTTGAAATGACGATAGAGGTGATCATCCACAGCGTCACGACGCCCGCGATTAGCGTCATGCCGGTGTTGTAGACGCGCATCAGGTCGACCAGCGCGTTTTGCAGCACGCCGCCGTTGCCGACCGGCGCGGTCGCCGCCTGGCGCAGGATTTTGTCGAAAACCATCAGCGCGTAGTCGGTGGACACGGACGCGTCGTTCACGCGGGTGTCGAACAATCCGCCCGGCGCCGCAATCGTGCTGGTACCGCCCGTGATCGCCGTTTCGCCGGGGCCGCCGGTGCAGCCGCCGTAAGGGTTACAGGGGTGTTCGAACACGCGCGGCAGGAACAGCTGCGCCTGCACGGCGTTGCCGATACCGAACACCACGCGCAGGAAGAACGTGCCGACCGCAAGCGCCATCATCATGATCATCAGCACCACGCCCGTGAACATCGACCACTGGTGCGCGCTGGAGCGCGTGACGCGCAGCGTGAACCATGCCGTGCCGAACAGGTCGAACAGGTGCGTGTTGGGAACTTCTTTTGCGCCGTAATTCAGCGCGTTATGCGAGGCGGGAATCAGTTTCGCTTCGGCGAAGACCTGCGCGAGGCAGCGCATGAAGACGGGGAAAAGATGCGCAAACCCTGTAAAACACATGCGAAACTGCGGCATGAACAGAAACCCCGCGATGGAAGTTTTCTGACCCGATCTGTAATCATCCGCATGGCTCATGGCTTTGCCCCGGCAAATATAGAATGAACCGCCTTATTCAGGCTTATTCATCCATGATACCCCTTTTTCTTAAAACCGTCAAAATTAAGGCATATTTATGCCAAATTTTAGACAGCGCAGGCGAAGGGACTGATGTTGAATCATATCATTGATAGCATTAAGGAATATTTACTATTCCCATTTCAGCGCAGACATTAAATACGTAGGCCGGTACGGGTAGGATTTGAGGAATTCCCCCGTCCCGCCAAGGCTTGGAACACCTGTTCCGGAAACCGGAAAGGCGTCGCGGTGGATTCCCGAGGTAATCAGGATGGAATCGAGTCCCGCCGCATTCGCCCCCTCGATATCCGTCTGCATCCCGTCGCCGATGCACAGCACATTCTGCACCCCCATCCCCTGCAGGCAGAGGCTGTAGACGCCGCGGTGCGGCTTGCCGAAATAGGTGACCGTGCCGCCTGCCGCCGCATAGGTGTCGGCAAACGTGCCGGGGCAGATGACCAGTTTATCGCCCACATGCACGATCCGGTCCGGATTCGCGCAGAGCATCGGGAGCGCGGAGTTCAGGCAGTCGTCCAGCACCGGCTGGTACATTTCCGCCGTATCGTCGAAATCGTTCACGCCGCTGTTCAGCACGAAATCGGCCTGCGACGGCTTTTCGACGATCTCGATATCGAGGCCTTCATAGAGGCTGCCGTCTTTTTCGGCGGGGCCGAGGTGGTAGCAGCGCCGGCCCCATTCCTTGAGGTATTTTTCCCTGAGCGCCATCCATGTCGCCTCGCCCGAGGTCATGATGCCGTCATAAAGTTCGGGGCCGATGCCCATTTCGGTAAGTTTGCCCGCCACGATATGCGCGCGGCGCGGCGCGTTCGACAGCATCCAGACGATGCGGTTGGCATCCTTCAGCGCGCGCAGGGTTTCCACGGTTTTCGCATACGGCTTCAGCCCGTCATGCACCACGCCCCAGAGGTCGAGGATATAGCCGTCGTAATTATTGCCGATTTCGTACAGCCCCTTGAGCAGTTTCAGGCGGTCATTCGCGGGCTTCACGATCATCATGCGTCTTCTCCTGCCCGCAGCTGCGCGGGTTCGGGCTTGCCGAACAAATATCCCTGCCCGTAATCGATATCGAGGTCGAGGAGTTCGATCAGTTGTTTTTCCGATTCAATTTTTTCGACGATCATGTCGATGCCGTTGGTATCCAGCTCCGACTTCATGCGCTTCAGCCGGCGCAAGCCGCCTGAATCCTTCAGCTCCTTCAGCAGCAGCCCCGCCTCCACCTTGATAAAGCGGATGCGGCGTGCCTCCAGCTGCGCGTAGTCGAAGGAAATCGATTTCACAAGATCCATCGAGAAGCGGCAGCCCAGCCTGGAAAGCCCGCCCAGCACCGGCAGCGTATCCGCGCTGATCGACGCAAGGTCGCGCTGCCCCAGCTCGAACACAAGGCGCGGGGCAAGGTCGCGGTTCTGCGCGATGAATTCCACAAGGTCGCCCATGAATTTCGGATCGTTCAGGGTAAGGCTGGTGATGTTGCAGAAATAGGCATGGCCGTCATCGCCGGTATCGCGGATCATCTGCAAACTGCGCAGCAGCAGCAGGTTGTCGATCGACGGGGCGAGGTCCTGCCGGATCGCGACTTCGATATACCGCTCCGCCGCCAGGTAAACCTGCGGCTTGATGCGGATACGCGAAAACATTTCAAAAAACCGCATCTTGCGCTGCGGCAGGTTGACGATGGGCTGCATGAACAAATCGATGCGGTCTTGGCGGACCGCCGCGCGCACGAGAGTCAGTACCTGATCATCGGTCAGGTTTTTCACGATCGCGTCGGGCGAAGCCTGCGGCAGCGACTGCTCCAGCGCGCCTATATCGAGCGGTGCGTCTTCCTTGTCGTCTTCGCCGCCGAGACGCGACAGCTGTTCGGCCAGCGATTTGATCATGCGCTGTTCGACCGCCAGACCTTCGGTCGCCTGCATCCGGCCAAGCCCGCGTGCCGCGGCGCCCGCATCGGCCAGGCTTTTTTTCAGCATCACAAGATCGTTGCGGTTGCGCGCCGTTTCGCGCACCAGCCGGTCGTAATCGCCGTTCATGCGCTGCATCTGCGCGGTCATTTCTTTTTCCCATTTGCGGCGCGACACCATTTCGACCGCCATCATCGCGGCAAGGCAGAGCAGCGCCGCGAACAAAAACGCGATGCGTGCCGACACGACCGATCCGATAAAGATCAGGAACGTCGCAAGCCCCAGCGCGATCACGATATTGCGGAAGGTGAGATGCGGCTGCAGCGCGGCGAAGCCGCCCTGCGGGCGCGGGACAGCGCGGCGCGTGCCCAGATCGACGACGTTGTCTTCCTGATTTTGCGGTGCGGGCATTACGCGGCCTTTGCGGCGCGCGCATCGATGCCGACCGCCTGCGAGATATGGGTGAAGCCGTCTTTTTGCAAGAGCGCCACAAGACCGTTCAGGATATCGGGCACCAGCTGCGGGCCTTCGTAAATCAGCCCCGTATAGACCTGCACCAGCGTCGCGCCCGCGCGGATTTTTGCATAGGCGTCATCGGCCGAAGCGACGCCCCCTGCCCCGATGATCGGCAGCCGCCCGCCCGTGAGCTTATAAAAATCGGCGATGCGTTCGGTCGCAAGGTCGCGCAGCAATTGGCCGCTCAGCCCGCCCTTTTCTTCCTTCAGCTTCGCATCCAGTTTATCGGGGCGCGTGACGGTGGTGTTGCCGACGATCAGGCCGTCGATGCTGTGCCGCTGCAGCAGCTCGGCAATCGCGGCGCGCTGCGCGGCTTCAAGATCGGGCGCGACCTTCAGCACCAGCGGCGGGCGCTTGGCGGCAGCGTCACGCACCTTGACGAGGCCGGCCAGCAATTTATCCAGCACCTCGCCGCCCTGCAGATCGCGCAGGCCCGCGGTGTTGGGCGACGACACGTTGACGGTGATGTAATCGGCGTATTCGGCCAGCTGTTCGATGCAGTGGCGGTAATCGCTGTAGGGCGACGCCGCTTCCTTGTTGATGCCGATATTGACGCCCAGGATGCCCTGAATGCCCTTGAACCTGGCGCGGTAGAAAGAAATATTTTCCCAGAAATTCGCGAGGCCCTTGCCGGGGAAACCCATGCGGTTGATGACGGATTTATTCGCGATATCGCGGAAGATGCGCGGTTTCGGGTTGCCGTCCTGCGCGACCGGCGTCACCGTGCCGACCTCGACGAAGCCAAATCCCATATTGAACAGCGCGGGGATCACCTCCGCGTCCTTGTCGAAGCCGGCCGCAAGGCCCAGCGGGTTGCGGAATTCGCGCCCCCACAGGTTGACGAACAGCGCGGGGTTATCGACCGACTGATGCGGGCCAGCGCCCGTCTTCAGGATACGCAGCGTCAGCTGGTGCGCCTGTTCCGGATCAAGCCGCATCAGGAAAGCGCGGAAGTATTTATACACGTCCATCTTATTTGCCCTTCACGCCGTCGCGCACGAATTTCTGCACCCATTCCAGCTTGTTCGGCAGGGTCGTGCAACGCTCCTCGCGCGTGAACAGGTCGGCCATGTGGGGCGGCAGTTCCGGCGTGATGCCGATCGCCTTTTTCACCGCATCGGGGAATTTCGCGGGATGCGCGGTTGCCAGCGACACCACGACGCTGTCGGGGTACGCTTCGCGGTATTTCTGCGACACGGCCAACCCGACCGCCGTATGCGGATCGACGACATAGCCGTATTTATCGTGAATATCGCGGATGGTTTTCAGCGTGTTGTCGTCGCTGACCGCGCCGCTGGCGAACAATTCGCGCAAAGGCGCCATGCCCGCTTCCTGAATGACGAAGGGCGCGGGCTTGCGGAAATGTTCCATGGTCTGCGCGACCGCCGCGCCCTGCCGTCCGAAAATATCGAACAGCAGGCGTTCGAAATTGCTGGAGACCTGAATATCCATGCTGGGGCTGAGGCTGGCGGCGGAGGGTTCCATCACCATGCGGCCGGTCGAAAAGAAACGGTGCAAAATATCGTTGCGGTTGGTGGCGGCGATCAGGCGCTCCACAGGCAGGCCCATCGACTGCGCAATATAGCCCGCATAGATGTTGCCGAAATTGCCGGTGGGAACGGAAAACACGACCTTCTTTTTCGTCTGGTGGAATATGCGCGAACCCGCATAGATGTAATAGACAACCTGCGCCAGAATGCGCGCCCAGTTGATCGAATTGACCGCCGACAGATGCATGTCGTTGCGGAAGGCCGTATCGTTGAACATCGCCTTCACAAGGTCCTGGCAATCGTCAAAGCTGCCTTCGATGGCGATATTGTGGACGTTGCTGTCCAGCACCGTCGTCATCTGGCGGCGCTGCACATCCGATACGCGTCCCTTGGGGTGCAGCACGAAAATATCCACGTTATGCTTGCCGCGAAACGCTTCGATCGCGGCCGATCCCGTATCGCCCGAAGTGGCAGCGACGATGGTGGTGCGCAGTTTTTTCTGGTCGAGAATATGGCTGAACACCTGCCCCAAAAACTGCAGCGCGACGTCCTTGAAGGCCAGCGTCGGGCCGTGAAACAGTTCCAGCACCTGCAGATTATCGTCCAGCCTGCGCAAGGGCGCGATTTCCTTGTTTGAAAACGTCTTGTACGACGCGCGCAAAAGCTCGATCAGTTTTTCGGACGGAATATCGGCGGCGACGAAGGGCAGCATGACGCGCCATGCCACTTCCAGATAATTCTGGCTGTTCATGTTGCCGATTTCGGCTTCGGACAGTTTCGGGCAGGATTCCGGCACATATAACCCGCCATCCGATGCCAGGCCCGTCAGCGTCGCGCCCGCGAAAGTCAGGCGCGGCGCCTTGCCGCGCGTGCTGATATAGCTCAGCATGATCCCTCATATGCTTTTTCGAGATAGCGTTCGGTCACGTGTTTCTTGAAGAAATGCGTGGACATTTTCCGGCCCGTCACCTTCTCCACCAGCTCCTGCGGTTTATACAGGCAGCCTTTGGATTGCACATTGTCGCGCAGCCAGCCGTTGAAGGGCTTGAAGTCGCCGGTCTTGACGCTTTGCATGACGGTCGGGATATCCTGCTTCATCTTGTGCACGAA
>JADYYV010000167.1 GCA_020853455.1 Alphaproteobacteria bacterium
CGGAAGTGTCCGAGCGGTCGGAAGCGAACAGCGTGACGCTGATCAACACGATCATCCCGGGCCTGTCGGTGCGCCGCGCGCAGACGACGGTGCAGATGCAATCGGGCGGCACATTGATGATGGCGGGGCTGATGCGCTCGCGCTCCGTCGATGCGCTCAACGGTTTCCCGGGCCTGAAGGACATCCCGATTTTGGGCCAGCTCTTCAAGTCGAAATCCTTCCAGCGGGGTGAATCGGAACTTGTGTTCCTTGTCACGCCCTATCTGGTCGAGCCGTTTGCCGATGCGCATGCCGAACGCGTGACGCAGATGGGCAACGACGCGCTGCAATCCATCTTGCACACCGGCACGAACGGCAAGAGCCCTACCTGGGCGCCGGGCGATATGCCCACGCCGGGTGTCGCGCCGAAAATGCAGCCGTCGCCCGCGCCGATGCTGGATCGCACGCCTGAACCTGCGCGCCCCCGCAAAACCGAATACCGCCGCCAGGGCGAGGAAGACCGCACGGCCGGCGGGCAGAAAGGCGCAAGCCTCGACCGCCCGCTCCAGCCGCGCGTGAAGCCGCCTGTCCGGCAGGCGGAAGTCAACCATCTGGTCGGCGCGCCCGTCGTGGCCGTCGATGCGGCGCCGATCGACAGCAATCCCGGCCTTGCCCTGCCTGTCGGCGGGAAAATGTCGGCGAACGACCTGTCGGCGGAGGACCTGCCCGTTCTTGCGTCTTCCGATGTCGGCATCCCGCTGCCGCGCCGCAAGCCGGTCATGGGCGAGGGGCATAAGCTGGCGGCTGTGAAAAAGCCTGCGGTTGCAGCGCTTGCCAGGATCGAGCCTGCCGCCGGAACGCCGGCTGCGCCCGTGAAGCCTGTAGTTGCCAAACGCGCTGAAAAGACTGTGCTTTTAGCGCCCCTGCCGCGCCGCAAGCCGGTGCAGGTGGCAGCCGCAACGCCGTTGTCGCAGACCTTTATCAAGGGCTTGCGCAAAATATATGGTGACCGCGTCTCGGCCGACCTGTCCGGCAGCCGGTCCTATGGCTATATTGTAGATTAAGGAGAACTGTTCATGCGCCGCACCAAACTTACGGCCCCGAAGCTTTCCGCGCTTTCCGCCCTGCTGCTGGCGCTCATGCCGGCCGCGGGCTGCAGCATGTATACGCCCAGCCAGGTGAAAACCGGCGAGATCGTGGTGGCCGACGTCATGAAGACCAGCACGCTGTCGGCGGAGAAATTCGACGCGACCGACGTCAACGTCGCCGCCAAGGATTACATGCAGAACGGCAAAAGCGGCGCGCGGCTTGTCGTGCCCTACCTGCGCAAGCACGGCAGCGCCAACCGCGCCGCCGCCATGCAGCTGGGCCAGCAATATAAAAACGCCTTCGCAAAATACGGCATCGACGACCTGAAGGTCGATTACACCGAAACCTCCGACCGCGAAGGCGCGCGCCATGCGGTGCTGGCCTATACCGCCGTCGTGGCGCAGGCGCCGCGCGACTGCACGCGCCTGCCGGGCGCGCAGGGCACGGCGTCGCTGCCGCAGGTCGAGGGTTACCAGATCGGCTGTGAAACCCGCACGATGCTGAGCAAGATGATCGCAAATCCCGAAGACCTGATGGGCAACGCGGGCACGCCGGACGGCGTGTCGCGCCGCCAGGGCCCTGTGACCGAAGGCTATATGTCGGGCCGCAGCAACGCGCCGCTGAGCGGGCTTAACGCCAGTACGACGGGCACGACATCCGTATCCGGCGGCGGCGTCAGCGCCGGCCAGCCGACGACGCAGTAACGGGGAGGGGCATGAGCGATATCACGACATCACTGCTGCCGGCGTCCCGCGTCGATTTCTTCGCGCTGGACGACGGCACCACCGCGACCGCGCGGCAGCTGGCCGCCGACTGGCGTTTCGCGCGCGTCGGCGTGCAGGTGACGCAAGGCGGCATCGAGGCCGCGATTGCGACATATTCGCAAACCGCGTCGCCGGAAGTCATCATCGTCGAAACCAACGACATATCCGAAAATTTCATCGCGCTTCTGGGCCAGCTGGCCGGCACCTGCGCGGAGGGCACGGACGCCGTCATCATCGGGCCGATGAACGACGTGCATCTTTACCGCAGCCTGGTCGGCATGGGCGTGCGCGATTACCTGGTGCGCCCCGTCACCGAAACCGACCTTTTGAACGTGATCGCCAAGGCGCTGGTCGATAAACGCGGCCTTGCGGGCGCGCGCCTTGTCAGCGTCATCGGCGCCAAGGGCGGGGTCGGCACGACGACCTTTTCCCAGTTGCTGGCCTACAGCATTGCCGAGACGTTCAAGCAAAAAACCATGCTGATGGACTGCGCGGGCAGCGTCGGGTCATTGGGCATCGCTTACGGGATCGAACCGATGGCGCCGCGCGCGGAAGTCGTGCGCATCGGCGCGGCCGGTTCCGAAGACGACGTGAAGCGCATCATCCAGTCGGTGTCCGAACACCTGTCGCTGGTGGTCTGCGGCGGCGAACCGCTGCTGACCGACGCGCCCGACGCCGACGGGTTTGAAACGCTCGTCAACCGCATCATGCAGAAATACCCCGTTGTGGTGATGGATTTGTCGGGGGCGACGCCTTCGACGCAGAAACGCATGCTCTCGCGTTCCGCCCATATCGTGACGGTCACGACGCCGATGCTGCCGTCTTTGCGCAACTGTCGCACGCTGATGAACGAGATCCGCCATCTGCGCGGCGGGCAAAACGAAACCGATATCGTCATCAACATGCACGGCGCAAGTTCGGAAGAAGTCGCGGCGAAGGACATCAAGATGACGCTGGAGCGCGAACCCGGCGCGGTGATCCCCTATGCGCCCAAGATTTTCGTCGCGGGCGAAACCCTGGGCAAGCCCGTCGGGCAGAACAAGGCCGCAGCGGATATCATGAAGTCGCTGTCCGGCATCGCGTCGCGCGCCAGCGGCGCGGCGGTGGCGGAAACGAAAACCGATAAAAAAGACGGCGCAGGGTCGCTTGGTTTCCTCAAGAACCTCGGCGCCAAAAAGAAATAAGCGGGGAGGGCATCGTTCATGTTCGGCAAGCGTACAGACGGGGCCGCGCCGCCGCCACCACCGGCCACAGCACCAGCACCCGCGCCCGCTCCGGCACCAGCCGCAGCGGCGCCCGCTGCCGCCGCCGCGCCTGCGCCTGCGGCCAAGCCGCCGGAAGCGCCGAAACCTGCCGCCGCGAAACCCGCCGGCGGTCACGGCTCGGGCCACGGCAACGCCAAGGAAGCGGCATCCGTCGTCGCTGAAAAAGCCGCCGCCAACCCGCGCATGGACCGCGCGCGCAAGCGTATCTGGGCGGACTTGCGCGACGGTATCGACCTGAAATCACTCTCGCGCATGGACGCGGAAGCCGCGCGCAACGAAATCACCTCGGCCGTGCAGGAAATCGGCCAGTTCCGCGGCCTTGATGTCACGCCCGCCGAATTGCAGCAGATCGCCAAGGAAGCCGCCGACGACATGCTCGGCTTCGGCCCGCTCGAAGAATTGCTGGCGATGGACGGCATCGCCGATATCATGATCAACGGCCCGAAAACGATTTACATCGAATTGAAGGGCAAGATCCAGATCGCGCCCATCGAATTCCGCGACAACCAGCACCTGCTGACCATTTGCCAGCGCATCGTCGGCGTGATCGGCCGCCGCGTTGATGAAAGCTCGCCCATTTGCGACGCGCGTCTGCCGGACGGATCCCGCGTGAACGTCATCATCCCGCCGCTCGCGATCGATGGCTGCTGCATGACCATTCGTAAATTCACGAAGGAAAAACTGACGCTCGAGAAACTGCTGGAATTCAAGGCGATGA
>JADYYV010000168.1 GCA_020853455.1 Alphaproteobacteria bacterium
CCTGTACGCCTTGTTGGCCGTAGGTCGTTTGCGCTTGCGCCGCAAGCGGGGAAAGGCCTGCCATAAGGGTCGCACCGACAAGCACCGCCGTATTGAAAGCCTTGCGCGCTTTGCCCATCAATGAGTTTTTCTTGTCGTTGTCCATGACCACACCCGTATGAATGTTAAACGTCGAAATCGCCCGGCATATCCCGAACCCCGTCGCCAGACGTAAATTTGTACTTAGAGATCATGATACTTGCAACCTAGGTATCTGTCAAATCAGTTTGCATAACCGATAGGTACAAACATGCCACAAAGATCATATTATCTTTAAATATCAATATCCTGAACGAATTTAGCGTTTTCCTGGATAAATTCGAACCGCGCTTCCGGATTCTTGCCCATCAGGCGCTCTATCAGCATGGCCGTGCCGCCTTCGGCTTTTTTGAAGGCATCGGCGCTTTTCTCGATTTCCGGCAGCGTCACGCGGACCAGCGTACGCTTGGACATGTCCATGGTGGTTTCCTTCAGCTGCGCGGCCGGCATTTCGCCCAGACCTTTGAAACGGCTGATATCGACCTTCTTCTTGTTCTTGAAGACGGTTTTCATGAGTTGTTCTTTATGCGCGTCATCGCGCGCATAAACGGACTCGCCGCCCGCCGCAAGACGGTACAGCGGCGGCAGCGCAAGGTACAGGGCGCCGCTTTCGATCATGCCCCGCATTTCCTGATAGAACAGGGTAATCAGCAGCGATGCGATATGCGCGCCGTCGACATCGGCGTCGGTCATGATGATGACGCGTTCATAGCGCAGCTTGTCGATATTGAAATCCTTGCCCGTGCCGCAGCCCAGCGCCTGAATAAGGTCGGAGATTTCCTGGTTCTGGCGGATCTTGTCGGTGGTGGCGGAGGCGACGTTCAAAACCTTGCCGCGCAGGGGCAGGATCGCCTGCGTTTCGCGGTTGCGCGCCTGTTTCGCCGAACCGCCTGCCGAGTCACCCTCGACGATGAAAATCTCGGTGCCTTCGGAGGTTTTGCGCGAACAATCGGCCAGTTTACCCGGCAGGCGCAGCTTGCGCGTCGCGGATTTGCGCGACATTTCGTGCTGGTCCTTGGCGCGGCGGCGGTCTTCCGCCACCTGAATGAGGTAATCCAGCAGGTATTTGGATGCGTTATTGTCGCCCGTCAGCCAATGCTCGAAATGGTCTTTCACCGCGTTTTCGATCAGGCGCGTGGCACCCGCCGTCACCAGCTTTTCCTTGGTCTGGCCCTGGAATTGCGGGTCGCGGATAAAGATCGACAGCAGGATGGTCGCCGAGCCGAAAATATCGTCGGGCGTCAGGATGCCGGCTTTCTTGTTATTAATCAGGTCGGCGTAATTCTTGAGCCCCTTGGACAGCGCGGAGCGCAAACCCTGCACATGCGTGCCGCCTTCGGGGGTCGGCACGGTATTGCAATAAGACGTCAGGAAGCCGTTTTCTTCCTCTTCCGTCCAGGCGATCGCGAATTCCGCGCGGCCTTCGCCGTCCGGGAATTCGACGGAGCCATAGAACGGCTTGGGCGTCAGCGATGTTTTGCCTTCGACGAGGGTATAGAGGTAATCGAGGATACCGTTCGGGAACTTGATGATTTCTTCGAGCGGAACGCCGGCTGTGCCCTTCAGCACCGACTCTTCGCAAGACCACGCCATTTCGACGCCGCGATAAAGATAAGCTTTGGAGCGCGCCATTTTATAGATATAGGCGGGATTATACGCCGCATCCTTGCCGAAAATTTCGGTATCGGGAATGAAGGTGATGGTCGTGCCGCGTTCTTTCGTCGGGCCCAGCTTCTTCAGCTTGCTGGTCGTCTTGCCGCGGCTGTAGGTCTGTTCATAAAGGGTCTTGTCGCGTGCGACCTGCACGGTCAGCTCGCTGGACAGCGCGTTGACGACGGAAGCGCCCACGCCGTGAAGGCCGCCGGAGGTCGCATAGACCTTGCCGGAGAACTTGCCGCCCGAATGGAGCATCGAGAAAATGACTTCGAGGGCGGACTTGCCCGGAAACTTGGGATGGTTATCTACGGGAATACCGCGGCCATTATCCCTAATAATAACTTTATTGCCGGCTTCAAGGCGGATTTCGATACGGGTCGCATGTCCGGCGACGGCTTCGTCCATCGAGTTGTCGAGGACTTCGGAAATCAGGTGGTGCATGGCGCGCTCGTCCGAGCCGCCGATATACATGCCGGGGCGCTTGCGTACGGGCTCGAGGCCTTCGAGGACTTCAATGTCCTCGGCCGAGTATTCATCCTTGCGCGTCGGCGTTTTCTTGTTCAATTGTTCCCCCATGATTTCGGGTAATTTACGCATTTCAGGCCGCAAACGCAACCTTGGACATACAGCCAATCTGCGTTATATAATGCCCAAGGGATAAAAAGACCATAGTTTTAAGGGGGTAAGATGTCCCGCGAAGAGCCAGATTACGACACCAGCCCTGCCCTGCGCACGATGGCAATGCCCGCCCATGCCAATGCCAACGGCGATATTTTCGGCGGCTGGCTTTTGTCCCAGATGGATCTTGCAGGCGCCGTACTGGCGACGCAAAAAGCAGGATCCCGCATCGCCACCATCGCCATCGACGCCATGAAATTCACCGCCCCCGTTCATGTGGGCGACGAGGTCAGCTGCTCTTGCAAGGTGGAGCGGATCGGCAACACCTCCATCACCATCCATGTCGAAACCTGGGCGCGCTCGCGCCTTGGCGGGCGTTCCGCCATCATGGTCACCGAAGGAAAATTCACCTACGTCGCGATTGACGAAGACCGGAAGCCCATTCCCGTCATCCGCACCGTAAACAAGGAAGCGCAAAAATGAACCAGAAACAGCTTTATATCGCCATCGGTGCCGTGGTCGCGCTTGTGGCCGGCGGGGCCTACATTGCCTTCAAGCCGAAGGCCGCAGCGCCCGTACAGGCCGCAGCTCCCAAAGTGCATCCCATTCATGACGACGCCGGCTTCACCAAGGAAACCAAGGCCTATGGCATGATGCCCTATGCCAAGGCGGAACTTGAATACGAGATCCTGATCCCCAAGGACTGGACCGAGATCGAGGCCTATGACACGCTGCAGGAAAATCAGGACGCCATTCTGTCCCGCATCGCGTATTACAAAAGCCCGATGGTCGGCACACTGCAGATGGAACTGGAAATCAACGCCCTGAAACTGAAGCATGAAATCTCCGCCAAAAACTGGCTGCGCGATTATATCCTGACGCAGGGCTATTCGCCCGAAGGCAACGTGAATGAGGTTTCCGGCAAAAGCGCCAACGCCTATTACGTCGTCGCAGGATCGCCCGCTGCACCGTCGAGCCTTGAATATGTCGCGGCGCGCATCAGCGGCGGCTGGGTGCTGCTGGCGACTTACCGCGCGCCCCTGCCCTTGCGCAACTACGTGAAGTACCTCCAGAAAAAAACCGTCGACAGCTTCAAAATCCTCTATCCCAAAGACGAACCGGTGGAGGACCAGAAGGTCTTCACGCTGGTTGACTCGATCAAGTTCAACTATCCCGTGTCATGGGAAGTCCTCTCGACCGATTTCCGCGACATGAACCGGCTGAGCGTTCACCTGCAGAACAAGGGCACGGCCAAGAACATCGAAGGCTCTCTCCGATTCCTCGCCGTGCGACGTTCACGCTCCACCGACTTCCAGACGGAACTGGACGACCAGCGCAAATATTTCGACAACGTGATGAACCTTAAAATCATGAAGCTGACATCAAGCGAGACCTCGCCCGCCTATAACCGCTTCCTGTTCAACAGGGTCGAGGTTTACGACGTAGAGCCGAAAAAGGGCAAGGCAAGCGCGCAGGAAATCCACTTCCTGGCGCTGGGCGACAAAGAATGGTACATCTTCGCCACGCTTTTTACCCCCAAGGAATCGACGCATCTTTACAACTGGGCGCGCAACACCCAGTCGTTCAAGGAAATCATCAAGTCGATCAAGTAACC
>JADYYV010000169.1 GCA_020853455.1 Alphaproteobacteria bacterium
ACTCAGTTTCAAGGGGATTCGTCCTCTGCAGATGCTGTCACTTGGCAATCCGCTGGCGGGCTTCGCTCTGCCCCAGCGCATTCCCGACCATCTTCGCGTCGTGCCGCCCGATCCCTGGGGCGGCGACGCCCAGAAAGGCCGCGATATCATCGCCGGCATCTTCCGCTTCGCAGGACAATCGATCGAGAAAAACGCGCTGTCGTGGGAGCCCGAAAACGCGCGCCCCGAATGGATGGCCGAACTGCACGGCTTCGAATGGCTGCGCGATTTACGCTCCGCCGGCGGCGACCGCGCGCGGCGCATGGCGCGCGAAATGGTGGCCAACTGGCTGTCGCGCTACCAGAAACCGCATGATGTGGCATGGCGCCCCGATATCACGGGCGTGCGCATCGCGAACTGGATTTCTTTCCACGGCTTTTTCTGCGGCTCGGCCAGCGATGATTTCCGTCATGAATATTTCGCAGGTCTGCTGCGTCAGGCAAAACACCTGCAAAAATCGCTGCCCGGCGGGCTGATCGGCATTCCGCTGATGCGCGCGCTGAAAGGTTTGGCCTATTCCGGCCTGTGCCTCGATGAAGGCGAACAGCGCCTTGAACAGGCCTTCAAGGGCATTCTTGTGCAGATCAAGGAACAGCTGCTGGCCGATGGCGGGCATATTTCCCGCAACCCGCAATCGACGTTCGAATTTTTGCAGATCCTTGTCGACCTGCGCACGGCATTGACCGCAGCCAAGGTTGAAATGCCCGCCGAAGTGCAGCATGCCATCGACCGCATCGCCCCCGCCGTCAAATTCTTCAGGCATGGTGACGGCGCGCTCGCCCATTTCAACGGCGCGCAGGAAGGCCTGGCCGGCATTTGCGATTCAACGCTGATGCATTCCGGCGCGCGCGGCAAGGCGATGAAGTCGCTGCCGCATTGCGGCTATGAAAAAATCACGCTCGGCCGCGCGGCGCTCATCATGGATGTGGGGCAGCCGCTGATGTCGCGCTATGCCGACCGCGCCCATGCGGGGCTGCTCAGCTTTGAATACAGCTTTGGTAAAGACCGCGTGTTTGTAAACTGCGGCACCTCCGAAATCGCGGGCAAATGGCGCGAGATTTTGCGCTCCACCGCCGCGCATTCGACGGTCACCGCCGATCACCGCAATTCCTGCCAGTTCGACGAAAACGGCTTGCTGCAAAGCCGCCCCGATATCCGCCACAAGCGTCAGGAAGACGACGATATCGCGATGCTGGAGGCAAGCCACAATGGTTATATGCCGCGCAACGGCTTGATCCACCGCCGCTGCGTCCGCCTGCACGACCAGGGCGATGTGCTGCTGGGAGAAGACCAGCTGCTCGGCAAATCCGGCACGGAATTCCACGCGCGTTTTCACCTGCATCCGAATATTCAGGCATCGCTGATTAATGAAGGCCAAGAGGTGCTGTTGCGCGCGCGCAGCGGCATGGGCTGGCGTTTCAAGCCGCAGGGTGCGACGCTGACGCTCGAGGAAAGCGTCTATGCGGGCGAGGGCGAAACGCCCCGCCGCAGCCAGCAGATCGTGCTGGGCGGCCAGACCGAAGGCGGCCCGACGACGGTCACATGGGAATTGCGCCGCGAAAAAATCTGATTTTTCAGTGGTTTATAGTTTAATGCGCTTTTAACGGTGCTTTGCTATAATACGCGCATGAGTTTAAGCGACGTTTTCTTCAAAGCAGCCGATTACATGCTCGGCACCGGCCAGCGCGGGAACATCTTCCCGAAGGTGGAACCGAAACCCGTGCGCTTCGACCGCGCGCTGGAAATTTTCGACGAGATCGCGGCGATGGGCAACATCGCTTTCGGCTTCCCCGATGAAGGCTGTTTCTCGCGCGCGCATATGATGGTGCGGCAGTTGTACGAGATGGGCGAAACGCCGAAAAAAGCCTGGGCCTTCGAGCCCGATGGCGGCGACCTGCTGGTGAAACTTTCTAACGGAAAAGAAATTACGTGGTGGGCGCATGTCGCCGCAGCGCTGCCGGTCGAAATGCCGGACGGAAAGATTGTCGACCTTGTGTTCGACCCGTCGATGTTCAACGGCCCCGTCACGCTGCAGCTATGGGGCAAGGCGATGGGCGCGCCCGCCTATAATATCGAATTCGCCGAAGCGGGCCGCGCGCCGCGCGGGCATCACGGCGATTTCACGCCGTGGAACCGCACCAGCCGCAAAACCGACGACCTCGCCAATGACGATATGCTTGAATTCCTGCCGCTGCAATACGTGAAGGAAACCGAACGTTTTGAAAGCCCCTTGCGCAAACAATGGGAAAAACTGCTGCAGGACGAATACCTGCGCACAAACGATCCCGCCCGGCCCGCAAAAACATCCGACGCGCCGGCGCCCGCCAAAAAGGAGCTTGGCTGATGGCTGAATCAAAAGACATCATCCGCAAAATCGTGGAGCGCGAGGGCCGCACGCTCGTCTCGTTCCGGAACCACGCCGCCTATTACGCGCTGCCGTCCGAACTCCGCGCGCGCGCTGCCGAAGCGAAAGAGCAGGGACGGGAAGTGGCGTTTTCGTTCGACAAGGACCTGCTGATTACCGCGCTTGCGTAGTATCCGCCTGCGCGGGCTTGATGCGCAGGATGAGGGTCGATCCGATGACGGCTGCAAAAAATGACGCCAGCAGGATGCCCAGCTTTGCCTGCGTCAGGTAGCCTTCATCCTGAAACGACAGCCCCGCCATGAACAGCGACATCGTAAAGCCGATACCGGCGAGCCAGCCGGCGCCGTGTATATGCCGCCAGGTCACATTCGCGGGCAGGGAGGCAAGGCCGAAGCGCACCGCGAGCCAGGCGGCAAGCGTGACGCCAAGCGGTTTTCCCAGCATCAACCCTAAAATAACGCCCAGCGTCACCGGTTGCAGGACAAGCGCCCCGACATCGCCCGACAGCGACACGCCGGCATTGGCGAGCGCGAACAGCGGCATGATCGCAAAAGTGATCCACGGGTGCAGCGCGTGTTCCAGCCGCTGCAGCGGCGGCTGCATTTTTTCGCAGGCGATTTCGAGCGCCTCCACCGCGGTCTGTTGCTCGATATCCGCCAAAATGTCGAAAGGTTCGGTTTTCGACGCCTTTTCAAAATGGTCCAGCGCCGCGCGGCTTTCCTTCAGGAAGGCGCGCTGCACGATCGCGTTGCGGCTGGGGATCATGAAGGCCAGCAGCACGCCGGCGATGGTCGCATGCACCCCTGATTCCAGCACCGTCGCCCACAGCACCGCGCCCAGCAGCGCATAGACAAGCGGGCGGCGCACGCCCATGCGGTTGGCGGCCAGCGCCAGCAACAGGCAGCATCCGGCAACGGCCAGCGGCAACAGCGCCACCTGCGCCGTGTAGAATACGGCGATCACCAGCACCGCCGCAATGTCGTCCACAATCGCAAGCGCGGTCAGGAACACCTTGAGCCCCAGCGGCGCGCGCGATCCGAGCAGCGTCAGCACGCCCAGCGCAAAGGCGATGTCGGTCGCCATCGGGATGCCCCAGCCGGCGGCGCCCGGCCCGCCCGCGTTGATGCCAAAATAAAACAGCGCGGGAACGGCCACGCCGCCGGCCGCCGCCACCAGCGGCAGCGCCGCCTGACGCGGCGACGCCAGTTCGCCCGCCAGCAGCTCGCGCTTGACTTCAAGGCCGACGACGAAGAAGAATATCGCCATCAGCCCGTCATTGACCCAGAAATGCAGGTCGTGGCTGAGCGTGAAGCCGCCAAAGCCGATCGTCAGGGGGATATGCCACAGCGCGGCATAGCTTGCCGACCAGGGCGAATTCGCCCAGACGAGCGCCGCCAGCGTGCAGGCAAGCAAAATAATGCCGCCCAGCGCCTCGCGCCCCGCAAATTTCAGGAACGGGCTGACAAGGTTGACGAAGGGTTTGTGTATCCAGTCGCCGGGATTGATGTTCATGATCTGCAACTCCTGCGATTAATGTCACGGGCGCCGCCGCGCAAGGCGGGGCGGTTCTGTATTATAGATCAAAAATGCGAAAATTGCGGCGCATAATGCAGCGCCGGTTATGCGGATGCCTAGCCCAGCAGCTTCGTAAAACTGATCTGCGCTTTCGCCTGCGGGCGGATCGTGTCTTTCAGGAATTCGTCGAGCGGGCGCTTGGCTTGTTTAGCCGCCGCCTCCATGAAGGCGCAATAGGCGTTACCCAGCGGGCTGTCTTTTTCGACCGCGCTCACATATTCGGCGGGCGTATAGGCGCGGCCGCCGAGGATGACGGCGCTGGCATCCTCTTTCGATTCAGCCCAGGCGCGCAAAAGGTCGAGCGTCAGTTTTTTCGCGGTGTCGTCCATCATGATCCCCGTAACAGGATTGTATGAGCGTGAGTGTAGGACGTAGGCGTTAACGAGACGTTAATCTCGCTCCCTCTCCCCCGCGCGGCCTTCCCGCGTGGCGGGAGAGGGTTGGGGTGAGGGGGAAGTGACGCAATCCAGTCGCCGCTCATTGTGGCAGCTGCCCCCCTCATCCCAGCCTTCTCCCGCCGCAAGCGCGGGGGAGAAGGGGCAGAATTAAAAACGCCCGCCCCTGAAATATTGGGGCGGGCGTTTTATACTCCGTGGCAATCCTAGTATTTGATGCCTTTTTTCTTGATTTTATTCAGCGTGGACAGCTGCTGCAGCTTGCCCATTTTCGTATCTGGCCCGAAGCCGAATTCTTCGGCCAGCTGTTTGGCGACGGGTGCCGCGCGCTTCAGCTTGTCGGCCGCATCGCTGCCATTCGCTTCGGCAAGGTCGATGACTTTTTTCAGGCTGTGTTCGGGATCGGCGTTCAGGTCGATCTCCAGTTCATTGATCGCGCGCTTGAACAGGTGCTCGCCGGTTGCTTTCGCGTTGAAGAGCTTGGCGATGGTCGAGGTGACACCGATTTCGGGGTCAAGGACGGTGCGGAATTGCTTGTCCACGAAATCGCTGACGTCGCGGATGAGTTGTTCAGTCTTGGGTGTCCATTCAACCATGGTGCGCTCCTCGTAACTTTTTTCATTGTGTGATTTGTTCGCAGTATAAAATGTTTTATGGATATGTCAATCATTAAGTAAAATGATAAAAAACTTATAAATCAATAATTTATAAGTTCTTTTATCATCCTGAGCGCAGGGATGGATCCCCTTCGCTTGCCGGAAGAAAGGGAGATCCTTCGCTGCGCTCAGGATGACAGGAAAGGGGAATAATTCGTTTACCCGTTTCTAATATACTGGCGGAAAGACGGAGGATTGCCATGCCAAGCACCGAAAAAGACTTCGAAGACTGGGAACATATCCTGTGGTTTTTCGCAGGCCATTTGCTGAAGGTGCATGACGCGCATGTGAAGGGCACGGTCGAGCTTGAATCCGAAATCGGCGCATTTAACGATGAAGTACATGCGATCATCCAGGACTATATCGACGCCACCAAGCTGAAAATGGCGCTCCCGAAAGATGGCCCGAAAGACAATAAAGCTGCTATCATCATTCGCGAGCAGTACCGGCTGTATGACAAGCTGAAAGAATACATCAACGCGATGGATTGAGAGAAAAAGTGACCGACAAAAAGCCTCCCTCCAAACCCCGTAACCCGCGCGGCGCGCAGAAGAAGGTGCGTGTGAAAACGCGGGCCAAGCGCAGCATTTCGTCATCGCGCTGGCTGGAGCGGCAGTTGAACGACCCGTATGTCGCGCAGGCGAAATCCGACGGTTTCCACAGCCGCGCCGCGTATAAAATCCAGCAGATGCACGATGATTTGAATTTGTTCAAGGCCGGGATGCGCGTGATCGATCTGGGTGCTGCGCCCGGCGGGTGGACGCAGGTCGCCTGCGAAATCGTGAAGCCCAAATCGACGGGCGGCAAGGTGGTCGCGATTGATTACCTCGACATGAAGCCGGTTGCCGAAGCGATTTTCTTTAAACTAGACTTTATGGATAACGATGCACCCGAGCGCCTGACGACCGCCGTCGGCGGCAAGGCCGATGTGGTGATGTCCGATATGGCGCCGCCCACGATGGGCCACCGCGAAACCGACCATATCCGCATCATGATGCTGGCCGAGGCGGCGTATGAATTCGCGCATGAAATCCTCGTCCCCGGCGGCACGTTCCTGTGCAAGGTTTTTCAGGGCGGCTCGTCCGAGACTTTACTTAAACAGCTCAAAAAAGATTTCACCAAGGTCAAGCATGTGAAACCCCATGCCAGCCGTTCGGATTCAGCCGAAATGTATGTTGTGGCTATGGGCTTTAGGGGCTAAAATCGAACCTCAAAACGGCGTCCCGCATTCGCGGGCTCAAGGGGTTCAATATGAAAAGAAATACGACAGTCAAAGAGCAGCTGAATTTCGACGACGTGCTGCTGCTGCCCGGCGAAACGAATGTGAAACCGGCCGATGTGTCGCTGAAAACGCGCCTGACGAAATCAATCGACCTGAATATCCCGCTGGTCGCAGCCGGCGCCGATAACGTGACCGAAAGCGCGATGGCCATCACCCTTGCGCAGCTGGGCGGCATCGGCATCATCCACGACAACATGCCGCTCGGCAAACAGGTGGAGGAGGTGCGCCGCGTAAAACGCGCGGAGGGCGATATCGTCCAGAACCCCATCACCATTTCGCCGGATTCTTCGGTCGCCGAAGCGCTCGACCTCATGACGACCTACAAAATTTCCGGCCTGCCCGTGATCGAACAGCCGTCGCAGAAAGTGGTGGGCATCATCACCAACCGCGACCTGCGCTTCTTCGAAGATTACGCCAAGCCTGTGTCGGAGCTGATGACCAAGGACGTCGTCACCGTCAAGGGCAAGCCCGAAAAAGCCTATATCAAGCAATTGCTGCACGAACGCCGCATCGAAAAAGTCGTGGTGGTCGATGAACAGGGCCGCTGCACCGGCCTCATCACCGTGAAAGACATCGAAAAACTCTCGCGCTTTCCCAATGCCGCGCGCGATATTCATGGCCGCCTGCGCGTGGGCGCGGCGGTATCGATCGGCAAGGACGCGATTGACCGCGCCGCCGCCATGACCGATGCGGGACTGGATGTCGTGTTCATCGACGTCGCACATGCGCATACCAAAGACGTCGCGCAAACCGTCAGCCGCATCCGTCAGCAACGCTCCAGCGAAGTGCAGATCGTGGCCGGTAACGTGGCAACGGCAAACGCCGCACGCAGCCTGATCGATGCGGGTGCGGATGCGATCAAGGTCGGCCTCGGTTCCTCCAGCGGCGCGATTATTCGCGGTATGCTGGGCATCGGCGTGCCGCAATTCTCCGCCGTGCTGGCGGTTGTCGAACAATGCGAAATGCAGGACATTCCCGTGCTGGTCGATGGCGGCATCAACGATGCCGGATCGCTCGTCAAGGCATTGGCGGCGGGCGCGGAAACTGCGGTCATGAGCCAGCTTTTCGCCGGCACCGACGAAGCCCCGGGCGAAGTCGTGTTCGAGGCCGGGCATGTCTACAAGGTCGTCAACCCGCAGGCCAAGGCGCAGCACCGCCCGTCGCACACCACGCAGGTTGTCGATCCGTACCGCATCGACAAAGATCCCGTCGATACTTCCGTTCCCTATCGCGGCTCCGTCACGCATATGGTCAACCAGCTGGTGACCGGATTGCGCACGGCGATGGCCTATACCGGTTCCAAGGATTTGCGTGACTTGCGCGAACTCGCCGAATTCGTTCGGGCGAAATAACTTTAGATAAAAGGCGCATATCACCATGACACCAGCCGCACGTGTACAGGCTGTCATCGAAATCCTGAACGAAGTATTGGCGGAACCGAAACCCGCCGACACCGTCGCCAGCGCATATTTCCGCAACCGCCGCTTTATCGGGTCGAAAGACAGGGGCGCGATCAACCTGCGCTTCTTCCGCGTGATGCGCGAATATCACCGGCTGTCGTGGTGGATCAAAAAATCCGGCGCGCAGGTCGATGCCCGCACGCTCACCATCGCCGACCTGATTTTGGGCCATGAACTGGATGCCAAGGCCGCGAATGAAATGTTCTCCGGCGGGCAATACGCGCCGCTGGAAATGACCAAGCCGGAGCGCGATCTTGTGCGCGAATTGATGGGCAAGTCGCTGGAAACCGCCGACATGCCCGAACGCGAACGCCTTGAATGTCCCGAATGGGCGTATCCTTTGCTGCAATCGTCGCTGGGCAACCGTCTGGAGGCCGAATTAAAGGCGATGATGACGCCCGCGCCGCTGGATTTGCGCGTCAACGCGATCAAGGCGTCGCGCGACGAGATATTGGCCGAACTGAAACGCGACGGGCTGGAGGCTTATGCGGGTAAAATCTCGCCGCTGTCGATCCGCCTTTTGAACCGCCCGCCGATTTCGCAGCACGAGCTGTATAAAAACGGCCTCGTCGAAATTCAGGACGAAGGCTCGCAGATGGTCGCCGCGATCGCGCAGGCAAAGCCGGGCGAACAGGTTGTCGATTTCTGCGCGGGTGCCGGCGGCAAGACGCTGGCGCTTGGCGCGTCGATGGCCAACAAGGGCCGCATCGTGGCGATGGATGTGCTGGGCGGCCGCCTGAACCGCGCCAAGGAACGCTTCCGCCGCGCAGGGCTGCACAACATCGAAACCCGCGAACTGACATCCGAGCGCGATAAATACGTGAAGCGGCACGAAGGCCATTTTGATCTGGTGCTGGTCGATGCGCCCTGCACGGGCGTCGGCACATGGCGGCGCGATCCCGACAAACGCTGGCGGATGCTGGGGCCCGGCATCTCGACGCTGCTGCCGTTGCAGAAAAACATCATCGACAGCGCCTTCCGCATGGTGAAGCCGGGCGGGCGTTTTGTTTACGCGACATGCTCCATGCTGCCCGAAGAAAACGAACATCAGGTCGAGGCTTTTTTGGCCGCGCATCCCGATTTCAAGTTGAAGCCCGCGAAAGACATCGTCGACATCAAGGGCGTGACCGATTACCTGAAACTCACCCCCGCACAGCATGACACCGACGGCTTCTTCGCCGCAGTATTGGTGCGCGACGCCAAGAAAGATGATCCCAAGAAAGACCCTGCGCCGAAAGATACCGCGGCATGAGCAGGAAAGACCACCATATCCTCTCCGAAGCCGAACGCCTTGCAGGGAAACTGCCGGGCTTGCTGCTGGAGGCGGAAAAGGTGGCGCATACCTTCATGAAGGGTGTGCATGGCCGCAGGCGCGTCGGGCAGGGCGAAAGTTTCTGGCAGTTCCGCCAGTACCAGCCGGGCGACCAGCGCCGCGATATCGACTGGCGGCAATCCGCCAAGCGCGGCGACGCCTATGTGCGCCAGATGGAATGGGAAGCCTCGCAGACGATGTGGCTTTACCGCGACGCGTCGGAATCCATGAATTACCGCGGCTATAAAAACCTGCCGACGAAAAAGGAATTCGCCGAAATCCTGCTGCTGGCCCTGTCGCTCGTCACGCTGAACGGCGGGGAACAGGTGAGTTTGCTGGGCACCACGCTCGGCCCGCAGACGCATTACAACGCCGTGCAGCGGCTGTTCGAATACCTGCCGTCGCAAACGCAGCTTGCCGAAACCGGCCGCCCGATTGCCTCAAGATCGGAAGTCGTCCTTATCAGCGATTTTTACTACCCCGTCGAACAGTTGATGGCGTTCTGCCAGAAGCTTGCCCTGCGCGGCGTGCGCGGCAGCCTGATACAGGTGTATGATCCGTCCGAACAATCGCTGCCCTTCAAGGGGCGCATGAAGTTTTACGATATCGAGGCGTCGGGCGCGCCCGCCATCGATGTGCCGCAGGTGGAGGCTATCGCTGACGAATACGCCAAACGCTTCCTCGCCCATCAGGAAAAACTGAAACTTGCCGCGCGTGCGCTCGGCTGGAAATTCCTGCATACCAGCACCGCCGAAAAGGCGGAAAACGTGCTGACGCGGCTTTACGATGACCTGTCGGTCAAGAAAGGGAAAACGTAAATGTTCTCCCTCGGCGGCCTGACATTCCTTGCCCCTTATCTGCTTGCGGCGCTCGCGGGTATTCCGGTGCTGTGGTGGATTTTGCGCGTCATGCCGCCGCGCCCCAAGGTCGTGAAATTTCCCGCCTTCTTCCTGCTGCAGGATCTGCGCACCGATGTGCGCACGCCCGCGCACACCCCGTGGTGGCTGCTGGTGCTGCGGTCTCTGATCGTCGCGTTCTTCGTGCTGGCGATGGCGGAACCCGTCATGAAGCTTTCCGCCGGCCTGCCGGGTTCGGGCGGCAATGTGCTGGTCGTGATCGACAACGGCTGGGCATCGGCCGCCAACTGGGGCGCGCGCCAGGAAAAGCTGCGCGAATACCTGTCGCAAATCCGCCGCTCCGGCCGTCCCGTCATCTTCCTGCCGACCGCCGCCGACGAAGGCGACGGCAAGCTGCACAGCATCGGCCCGATGGAAGAGGGCGAGGCGCAGGGATGGGCGGAACACCTGAAGCCCGTCGCATGGCCCGCCGACCACAAGGGCGCGGCCGCGATTGCCACCGAAGTGAGCGACAAGCACAAGATCACCCACAGCATATTCTTAAGCGACGGCACGACCACGCAAACCATGAACGGCCGCGCGCTGATGGATGCGCTTCGCAAAAGCGGCAGCATGACGCTGGTCAAGGACGAGGCCGTCAACGCGCCCTATATCCTGCGCAAGACCGCCGTGAAACCGGGGCAGCTGTCCCTCAGCCTTGAACGCCTCAACGCGACGATGGGCAACGACACGCAGCTGCTTGCCGCCTATGCGCAGGACGGTTCTGTGCTGGATAACGTGAAGGTCGATTTCCCGCCCGGCAAGCGCGTCGCCGAAGTGAAATGGGAGGTCCTGAACGAAATGCGCAGCAAAGTGTCGCGCATCGGGCTGCAGCGCACGCCGATGGCTTCCGCCACCTTCCTCACCGACTCCCAATGGCAGCAGCGCCCCGTCGGCATCGTCGCCGATGTCGCGCATCGCGACCGCGACAGTTTCCTGAACGAAGTCTATTACCTGAAGCGCGCGCTGGCGACGGGCGCGACCGAGGTCGATGACGTTGATAAACTGCTGCCCAAATCGCTCTCCGCCATCATCTGGCCCGATACCGCCGCGCTGACCTCGATCGAGCGCGTCGATCTTTTGAAATGGGTGGAGCAGGGCGGTTTCCTGATCCGCTTCGCCGGCCCCAACCTTGCCGCGAACCCCGACGACCCCCTGCTGCCTGTTCGTTTGAGGTTTGGCCTGCGCGCGCTGGAGGGCGCGATGACATGGGAAAAGCCCGTGAAACTGTCCGCGAACATCCCCGATGCCAGCCCGCTGACCGGCCTTGAAGTTCCCGAAGACGTTTTCGTGACGCGGCAGGTGCTGGCCGACCCCACGCCCGAAACATTCGAGCATACATGGCTGCAGCTGGAAGACGGCACGCCGCTGCTGACCGGCGCGCCCGTGGGCAAGGGCGTGATCGTGCTGGTGCATACCACCGCCGGTACCGACTGGTCGAATTTCTGCTATTCCGGTCTTTTTGTTTCGGCGCTGCAGCGCATGATTTCTCTCTCCACCGGCATCAGCGATTACAAGGCGCAGGCGATGCTGACGCCGTTCATGGTGCTGGACGGTTTCGGCCGCGTGCAGACGCCGGGCGCGAAAACCATCATCTCCGCCGTCGATCCCAAAAAGCGCTTCGGGCCCTCGGCCTTCACGCCGCCCGGGCTGTACGGCACGGAACAGCAATTCCAGGTGTTCAACCTGGGCGATGCGCTGCCCGAAATGGTGCCGCTGGGCGATATCCCCGCAGGCACCGACATTCAGGAATACAAACTGTCGGGCGAACGCGGCATGAAGCCCGACTTCCTGAAATGGGCGCTGTGGCTGCTGCTGATCGACACCATCCTGACGCTGTGGATGCGCGGCGCGCTTGCCCGCCCGGTGCGCGCAGGGAAAATGGGCGCGGCTGCCCTGTTCATGATGCTGATGACGGCCACGCCCGCGACGGCGCAGGATGAACTCACCTCTATCGACCTTGCCTCCAACATCTATCTTGCCTATGTCGAAACGGGCGACAGCAGCGTCGATATGGTCAGCTTCAACGGGCTGACCGGATTGATGAACACGATCAACAGCCGCACGACCATCAAGGTCAAGGGCGTGCGCGGCGTGAACCCCGCCGCCGACATGCTGTATTATTATCCCATGCTGTATTGGCCGATGACGCCGGTGCAGGCGCCGCTGTCCAGCCTTGCGTCGCGCAACGTGCAGAATTACATGGCGCAGGGCGGGCTGATCCTGTTCGATACGCGCGACCAGCAATTTGCCGATCCGTCCGGCAAGATCACCAACGCCACCATCGGCACCAAGCAATTGCGCGAGGTCACGGGCGGCATCCGCCTGCCCGAATTAAAGGCGGTCGAGCGCGGCAACATCCTGACCAAAACATTCTACCTGCTGGATGAATTCCCGGGCGCTTACGGCGGCGGCACGCTGTGGACGGAAAAAGAACCCAGCGCCGACAACGACGGTGTCACCTCGGCGCTGATCGGTGGCAACGACTGGGCGGCAGCATGGTCGCAATCCTATGACGACCGCGCGCGTTACCCCGTCACGCCGGGCGGCGAACAGCAGCGCGAAATGGCGTACCGTTTCGGCGTGAACGTCATGATGATGGCGCTGGCCGGTAATTACAAATCCGACCAGGTTCACGTGCCGTATATTCTTGAAAGGTTGCATCGCCAATGACGACCTTTGAATGGGCGCCGTACCTGCCGCATGGATATTATATCTACCTCGCCCTGCTGGGGCTGTTCGCGCTGGTGCTTGTCGTGTTCCGCCGCATGCGCGATTTCTTCTGGCGCGGCGCGTTTTTCTTTATCCTGATCGCCGTGCTGCTGAACCCCGTCATCCTCAACGAAATACGTCAGGGCCTGCCGGATAAACTCATCATCGTGCTGGACGACAGCCCCAGCCAGAAACTGGGCGGCCGCGATAAGGTGGCGAACGAAGCGCTGGCCTATGTCGAAGCGGCGCTGAAACGCGAAAAGAACATCGAGCCGATCATCCTCCGCTCGTCATCGGCCGATGGCGGCAACGGGGAAAGCACGAACCTGTTCACGCTGCTGCGCAACAACATGGCCAGCATCCCGATGGCGCAGGTGGCGGGTACGGTTTTCATCACCGACGGCGAAGTGCATGACGTACCCAAGGA
>JADYYV010000170.1 GCA_020853455.1 Alphaproteobacteria bacterium
AGGTTTTCGCGCCCGTGCTTGTCGATGAATTTCTGGATGCCCGCGATGTCGCCGTCGGAGGCAGCGCTCATCAGGTCGCCAAGATCGCGCAGATCGAGGCCTTCGGTAACGGCGTTGTTGAATTTATCACTCAGCATCGCGATTGCTCATCCATGTTGGAACATGGCAAGACTAGCAAGCGATTTTTCTTATGTCAAACCATGAAAGGGCGCGCAATATCAGGTATTTGCGACAGAAGCCCAGCAGATGTTTTCGCCCCTTGCCAGGCGCAGCTCTTTGCGGCCGGCCATAAAGCGCGCCGATAAATCGGCGGCGCTGTGATCGCGGTTGAGCGTAAATCCGCGCGCCGCCAGAAAACCCGGAATATTTTCCGGCTCGATGCCCCATTTCATCGGCTCGCCCTGCAATTGCAGCCACAGCCGCGCGAGCCATGTCTGGCTGTCAAAACCGATCACGCCGAGCGGCGAGCGCGCCATATAGGTAAAGATCACGCTGCTGTCTGGATGCTGCGCGCGTACGCGGATGCCCGCGAAGAATTTATCGAGCTGTTTTGCATCAAGATACATCGTGATGCCCTCCGCGATAAAAATCGTCGGCAGGCTTGCATCGAACCATTCGGGCGCAAGCGCGTCGGCGATGGAGGTTTTCGTGAGATCAGCGGGGCAGAAAAACAGGTTGGAGCCCGCATCTGCCAATGCATCCATCTTGATGACCTGCGTGGCCGGATGATCGACCTCGAAAAACCGGATCAAGGGATAGGCTTCATGCAGCGCCGCCGCCAGCGGGTCAAACCCCGCCGCGATCACGACCACCTGCTGCACCGCGCCCTTTTCGATCTGGCTTTGCACGATGCTTTCGATCAGCTTCTTGCGCAGCGCGAAATGCAGGTACAAACCCGGGATGGCGAAAATTTCCGTGAGTTTCAGGAAGGCACGCTGCGCAGGACTGTTTTCCGCCACGAAACGCCGGTATTGCGCAAGGTATCCGGCATCGACAGCCCAGCTTTGCGTTTGCGCCAGCTGGATTTGCGAACGTGCAATCAATGTCGCGGTCGCGCTCGGCTTGTTCTCTTTCATGGCATCAGATCTGCGGCGGACGCTTGAAGCTGGCGGTGCGCGGCGCGGCGATCGCGCCGGTCGTGCCGGTGCGCAGCAGTTCGACGGTTTCCAGCATCTCTTTTTTCTGCGCAGCCTTGAGATCGTCGCGGCGTTTGCGTTCGCGCTGCAAAATACCCAGCGCATCCTTGTTGCGGCCGCGCTCGGCGCGGTCTTCGGCGTTGCGCGACGCGCTGTCTTCCGCATCCAGCGACGCGCCTTCCGACAGCAGATAGGAAATCGTGTCTTTCTTGCGGGCCGACATGGTGGGCGTTTCGTTGCGTTTCGCCGAATGGTAGGCGGCGTGCATCAGCGGGGTCATGCCCGCCTTGTCCTGCGCCTCGATATTCGCGCCGCGCTCTTTCAGGAATTTCACCATCTTGGTGAAGCCGCGCAGGGATGCCGACATCAGCGGCGTCATGCCGTTATTATCCGGCGCATCAATATTCGCGCCGTTCTGCAGCAGGATATCGATGACGGCGGTGCGGCCCGTTTCGGTCGCGTGCTGGATCATCGTCTTGCCGTCTTTGTCGCGCAGATGCACGACCGCGTCGCCCTTTTCGGCGATAAACAATGCCACCGCTTCCTTGGTGCGGTAACGCACAAGGTCGGTCAGACGCGCAACATCGTCCCCGGTATAGGGCGAGGCGGCATTGTTAAATTGGGGCGCAGCAGCCACGGTTTCCGGTCATCCTGTCTTAAAAATGATGATCAAGCGTACCAGCCGTTCACGATTATGTCAAAGGCTTAAACTCTATCTTTCGGAATGTGGAAAAAAGGCGTATATTCAGCAAAATCAACGCAGAGAATGCCATGTATTTTAAAAGTAAATTCAGTAATTTGGGCCAACCCAAACGCATTTGGACGGTTTCGGCCATCCATGGCGCCGTCAGCCAGCTGCAGGCGATTCACAAGACGATTTACGAGAAATTCGAGCCGGGCGACCGCCTGGTCTATACCGGCAATTACCTGGGCGGCGCGGGCGGCGATGCGGTTGCGACCATGAACGACCTGCTTTATTTCCGCCGCAGCCTGATGGCGAAAGAAGGCGTGCAGGCCGACGACATCGTTTACCTGCGCGGCCAGCAGGAAGAAGTCTGGAGCAAGATCCTGCAACTGCAATTCGCGCCCAATGCCTCGCAGGTCGTGGAATGGATGGCGGAACACAATGCGGGGCTTGATAGCATGCTCGCCGGCTACGGGTCGTCGCTGGAGGAACTGCGCCGCACCGCGCGCGAAGGCACCATGAGCCTGACGCGCTGGTCGAACAACCTGAAGCAGAAAATTCGCGACATGCCGGGGCACGAGCAGTTTTTCTCTGTCCTGCGCCGCGCGGCGTTTACCGAGCATAAACACAGCAACGACAACAATATCCTGTTCGTCCATGCGGGCATCAACCCTGCCCGCCCCTTCACCGATCAGGGCGACGAATTCTGGTGGGCGAGCAAAAACTTCAACGGCATGGAACCTTATGCGCCGTTCAAGGCTGTCGTGCGCGGGCATGACCCCGACCATAACGGCGTGCATGTCGGCAAGGCATCCATCAGCCTCGACGGCGGCTGCGGCCATGGCGGCAAGCTGGTCTGCGCCAAAATGTCCTCTGCCGGCGACATTATCGAGATGTTTGCCGCATAAACGCTGCCCCGGAAATAATTGCCCCGTAACCGGTAACCTTTTGCGCAGGATTTCCGAATATTTTTCGTGGACTCTATTGTCTGCCATGCGTTGGAAGATAATCGGAAAGCGGGTCGATTTGGCAATTTACAGAATGTTATCAGCGTAAAAACGAAACAATGCTGCGCCGCAGCGTATATCCTGTAATCCCCAATTTTTTCAGGCTATTAATCGGCATAGAGATTGCAAGTTTGTTAACCAAGTTCGGATAATATGAGGATGGGTGATCCGGTTGAGGCCGGCCAGCGTAGAAGACATACAAAAGTAACGAATTGTCGCTAACATCACCCAGCCGCCACATAACGGGTACAGAAAGAAAGAAGGGCTACCATGGCTCACCTTGACGATCCCACGACGCAACAAGCGAACCTCCGCTACATCCGCCAGGCGATGGATGAGCCGATGCTCGAGCGCGAGCATGAATTGAATCTCGCGCGCCTGTGGAAAGACAAGAAGGACGAAAAAGCCCTGCACGAGCTGATCCGCTCCTACACGCGTCTCGTCATCTCAATCGCGGCAAAGTTCAAGAACTACGGCCTGCCGATGGGCGACCTGATCCAGGAAGGCAATATCGGCCTG
>JADYYV010000171.1 GCA_020853455.1 Alphaproteobacteria bacterium
ACAGCGCACGGGCATCAAGAAGCGCCATATGGCGGCTGCCGGCGAAAAGACATCCGATATGGCGACCCGCGCGGCGGAGCGCGCATTGCAGATGGCGGGGCTGAAGGGTTCCGACATCGACGCGATCTTTCTTGCGACCACCACGCCCGACAATACTTTTCCCGCGACCGCCGTGACCGTGCAGGACAATATCGGCATGGGCGGCAAGGGCTTCGCGATGGATCTTCAGGCGGTATGTTCGGGTTTCATTTTTGCGCTCGCGACCGCCGACAATTTCATCAAGTCGGGTCAGGTCAATCGCGCGCTGGTGATCGGCGCGGAGCATTTTACGAATCTGCTCGACTGGACCGACCGCACCACCTGCGTGCTGTTCGGCGACGGCGCCGGCGCTGTCGTGCTGGAAGCAGGCAATGACGGCAAGGGCGTGAAATCGGATCGCGGCATTCTTTCCACGCATCTGCATTCCGAAGGCGCATATCGCAATCTTTTGTATGTGGATGGCGGTCCTTCTTCGACCAAAACCACAGGTGTTGTGAAGATGAACGGCAAGGAAGTTTTCCGCCACGCCGTCACGCGCATGAGCGAAGCGATACTTGAAGCGATGCATGAGAATGATGTGGACGCATCCGAAGTGAAATGGCTGGTTCCGCATCAGGCGAACAAGCGCATTATCGACGCGACCGCCGAAAAACTGAACCTGTCGCCCGATCAGGTGGTGGTCACGGTGGCGGAACATGGAAATACATCGGCCGCCTCCATCCCGCTTGCCCTGTCGGTTGCCGTCAATGACGGGCGAATCCAGCGGGGCGACCTGATTCTGATGGAAGCGATGGGCGGGGGCCTTACTTGGGGCGCTGCATTGGCACGCTGGTAAGGCCTGCTGGAAAATCGCAAAAAGCCCTTGCGACTCGAATAATTCCTAAGGAATACCGTGTATTTTGCGATCGGGCATTTACTGTAAAACTCCGATTCAACTCTTTGTATTGACTAATTAATTGTGAATCGATAGCGTAAGTCTTAACGGAGTTTTGGAGAGGAATCGATGAGCAACCAGACCATTACACGCGCGGATCTCAGCCAGGCTGTTTACGAGCAGGTTGGCCTTTCGAGGAACGAGTCCGCAGACCTCGTGGAGACTGTCCTCGAAGAAGTCTGCAAAGCCTTGGAGCGGGGGGAGATGGTCAAGATTTCCTCCTTCGGAACCTTCCAGGTCCGCAGCAAGCGCCAGCGCATCGGCCGCAATCCCAAGACCGGTGAAGAAGTGCCAATCCTGCCGCGCCGCGTGCTGACTTTCCGCGCATCGAATGTGCTGAAAGAACGCATCAACAAAGACGGCGAATAAATCCAATCCTGTTTTCGAAGCAACAGTATTAAGGACCACCAAGAATGACGACGAATAACCAATCGTTGAAGCCCGGCGCACAGCCCGATGCCGGCGCTGACCAGCAGGTCACCCAGAAAATCCCCAACCGTCGCCCGATGAAGCAAAAGCAGTCGGCGCAGAAATCGGCGGGCGCTTTCCGCACGATTTCCGAAGTGGCCGATGATCTGGGCGTCGAACAGCACGTGCTGCGTTTCTGGGAAACCAAATTCTCGCAGATCAAGCCGCTGAAACGCGGCGGCGGCCGCCGCTACTACCGCCCCGAAGACGTCGAATTGCTGAAAAGCATCTATAACCTTCTTTATCAGGAAGGCTATACGATCAAGGGCGTGCAGAAGCTGCTCTCCAACACCCGCGGCGCGGCTTCGCGCGGCGACGACAGCATCTCCAAAGCCGTCCAGAAGAACAAGGCCGAGCTGCAATCCATGCTCGACGACCTCAAATCGATGCGCAAGCTGATCGGTTAAGCCCGACCCGCTTCCCGCTTAAAGAACCCCGGCCGGAGTGCCGGGGTTTTTTATTGGTTTCCCGCTTCCCCGCGAAAGCGGGGATCCCGTGGGCATCGTGCGCCCGGAAAGCCACTGGGATCCCCGCTTTCGCGGGGATGACGGCTGAGGGTGGCGTGGGGTGCATTTGACAATTATTCGCAACCGTCTTACCATATTCAAATCTTCGCAAAAGACCGGCACAAACCCGTTCATCACCTGAGTGGCACCCATGCTGTACGAAAAAGAATTCCGCACCCTGAAAGACATCCATGCCCGCCTGCCCGATGCGCAGCGCGAAATCGTCGAAGTGCTGGCGGCGCTGCCGCCGCTTGCGGTTGTGGTCTATGGCGCGGTGCTGGTGCCGCTCGGCATTATCGGCATCGGCGGGTTGCTGACGCTCAGCGTCGCCTCCACGCTCGCAACGGGCGCCATGATGGCGCAGGCGACAGGGCAGCTGGATGTGCAAAAGCTGGCCGCATTGCCCGGGCGCGTATGGCAGGCGCTTGAAAAAGCCTTCACCAGCCTTGATGCCGCATCCACCCCGCAACCTGTTGCCGCAGCGCCTGCGGCAACCACGCAAGCAGCGCCGGATGCGACGGTCATCACCATGCAATCGCCCTTCAACACGGCGGCCCTGCGCACGGTTGCCGCCGCAAATGATGCGCCCCGCAAAGCCCCGAAACCGGCGGCCAAGGGCATGGCGACCGCAAAATGACCTGTTTTTAAAGGGAAAAAGCCCCTTAAAAGCCCGAGAAAAGCGTGGTTGCAATCTTATGGGTACTTTGATACATTCCCCGCCTGTACCAGAAGTCGGACTGTAGCGCAGCCTGGTAGCGCACTTGCATGGGGTGCAAGGGGTCGAAGGTTCAAATCCTTTCAGTCCGACCATTTTTCTTAAATTGCCCCTTTATATCAAGGGTTTAATTATTAGACTGATACCAAATCCCACAATCAGTCCCACAAACAAAAGTTGAATGACAGCGAAGAATCGCGCAACTTAGCGCGCACTTTTAGCCTGTTTTCACGGCATCGGGACTCGACTCGTCCGGCCCTGTCCTATTTCCCAGCCTCTATAGAGAATTGACATGAAAGCTTCGCAGAAACTTCAAAACGCCCTTTACCCTCACACTGCGGCGAGAACGTGGGGCTAAGCTGGCCACCACCATTTTATTATACAATGGCAATTCTCCTGACGACCCGTTAAATTTATTCGCTTATGCATCTGCTCTCGCTCTTTGGGCATAATTCTTGACATAAACATTAAGAGACTGATACCGCCATGCTTATATTGAGAATTTGAATGACTGTCAAAGAAGCAACGGCCCGCA
>JADYYV010000172.1 GCA_020853455.1 Alphaproteobacteria bacterium
GAATGCGGCATCAACCTGCTCGATACCGCGCCCGCTTACGGATCGGCGGAGGAGCGCCTTGGCAATCTTCTGGGCTGGCGGCGCGAGCGTTTCTTCCTCGTTACCAAAACGGGCGAGGAATTCGACGGCAAAAATTCCGAATATATTTTCACGGCCGCGCATACGCGCATGAGCGTGGAGCGCAGCCTGAAGCGTTTGCAAACCGATTACCTTGATTGCGTGCTGGTCCACAGCAACCGCGACGATGTGCAGGTCGTGCGCGACACCGATGTGCTGGAAACGCTGGCAAACATGCGCGACGAAGGCAAAATCGGCAGTTTCGGCGTATCGACCTATACGGTCGAAGGCGGCAAGCTTGCGGCCGCCCTGTCGGATTGCGTGATGGTGACCTATAACATCGGCGACACCGGCTGCCGCGACGTGATCGATTACGCGCGCGATAACGGCAAGGCCGTGCTGGTGAAAAAGGGTTTGGCTTCCGGCCACCTGAACGCCGCCACCACCGCCGCTGACAATATCCGCTTCGTCCTCGGCACCAGCGGCGTGACATCGATGGTTTTCGGCAGCCTGAGCCCCGAAAACATCGTCGCCAACGCCCGCGCGCTCTGCAACAAGCAGGCGTGATGTCACCCCCGCCTTGCGCGGGGGTCCAGAAGCGCGTCCGCGCGTCTCATGATCCTTGGAGTCATATGACGGCTGGACAGCCTACTGGATGCCCGCGCAAGGCGGGCATGACGAAAAAGGGGCTTAGTGGCTGAAAATTAACGCAGAATCATGTTTAACGAAGAATCTTGGATTCTCCCGCGCATCCATATATGATGCCCCAATTGCCTTCCAATTGCGGAGACGTGGCCGAGCGGCTGAAGGCGGCGGTTTGCTAAACCGTTATACTGGTGTTAGCCGGTATCGAGGGTTCGAATCCCTCCGTCTCCGCCATCCTACGCCAAGGCTACGGATGGCAGGCCATCGGCCTGTCATCAATTCATAAACCGGTAGGATGTCTCCCGAAGCTTCAGCGCAGGGAGACCGCAATCAAACCGATTTCAACAGGAGCCACCACCATGCCCACCGGCAGCATCATCTCGTACAAGGAAGACAAAGGCTACGGCTTCATCCGCCCGCAAGACGGCGGCGATAACGTGTATGTGCATGTCACCGCATTGAAGGCCGCCGGCGTCGATGCCGTCACGCCGGGCCAGCGCCTGACCTATGAATTGCAGACGAAGGACGGGAAAATTTCGGCGGTGGAGATTAAGTTGTTGGGTTAATCTTTTTAGTGCGGCATTGGCTCAAACGCATTTTAACGGCTTGACCATTCTATATTGATTTACGGAGATAAAGGTGATTACTCGGCTAGCAAATGTAATTTTCTATTTTTTTCTAACCTGTGCAGCGATTGCATTAGGCTGCGGAGTTTCTGACGGAGAACTCTACGCTTTTATGATTAGCGTAGGTGCTGCACTTGCATGTTTTGTAGTTGGCTGGAGCATACGTTATGTTTTGTCAGGTGAAACGAAAGTTGCGGGCTTTGAAAAAGCAAAAAAAATTGGAATTGGGACAATCTCTAAACTAAAACTTCCCGCGTTATCCGTTCTAAAAGCGAAAGCACGATCCGGCGTTAAAACACTCACGATAGTCGCTGTGGCTATAATTAGTTTTGGCGTGGTTAAGTTTTTGACAGCTGAAATGATCATGAACTCCAGAATCGAAACGGCAATTGAAAAACTTCAAGACGATTCGAAGTTAGGTGCGGCGCTTAAAACGTTTCAAGATAATTTCCCAGTTGAATACAATCGTTTCATTGAAATTGCTGTAAAATCTATGCGCGATAAACGTACTTCAGCAGAAGCAAGGGCAGCGGGTTTCTATTATATGCAGGACTTTACCAAGTCACATATCGATGATTTGGTCAAAGCGCCATCTGAAGACTTAAAAAAAGTATTATCCCTGCAACTGGTTTTTATTAAAGACCTTCAAAAGACTAACGTAAGGCAGTGCGCTGATTACGGCATGCGTGGATTAAAGCCTAGTGACGTTCTTTCCGAAACGTCGATAGATTTTCTGGGAGAAAGTCTGCGACTTCAGATTATAGCCATGCGACATGGTATGGATCATCCTTCACCTAAGCTTCCTGTAAGCGAAGCTCTTGGGCAAGAGCTAGGTGCGACACTAATTGAAGTGGGCGCTTCCATAGACCTCGTCACTAAGGGACTTCAGGGCGGCGCCAACATGACTTTGCAAGAACAATGCGATTTCAGCGTTTTTGTGTACGAAGCTTTAAATAGCCTGCCGGAATCATCAGGCGTGACACTGTTTGCCTCAATTTTGCCGCAAGCTATGCAACAAAGCCAATCACACGCTGTGAGCGATAAATAATTGCCGTGCAACCCTCCCAACTCATTTTTTACTTTTTCCTCCATCTCCATCCCCTCGCAATCGAGCGGGGCGGCGTCGGAGGGGGGCTTTGATTACGTTGGTCCGGCATTAGGAATGCCTCTTCACCCATGACCGAAACCCTCACCATCCGTGTCACGCCCAAGGCATCGCGAAATGCGGTGAAGGTGGAGACGCAGGCGGATGGGTCGGTGCTGTACCGGGTTTATGTCACGACCGCGGCCGAAGACGGCAAGGCGAACAAGGCCGTCATCGAGGTGCTGGCGGAGGCTCTGGGCCTGCGCAAATCGGCTTTGACGATCGTGCAGGGGCTGACGAGCCGCAACAAGGTTATCCGCGTGGAGCGGTAACCGGCGCGCCCGCCGCAATTGTTACATTCGTGTGACATTTTGTAACGGGCATGTAATTGCAATTAAAAATCATTGATTTAGCCTGACCGCATTCCAGATTCGAATTAAGGTTGTTTTGGTGATCCGCGGGTGCTGCCCCGATTTTGCCCAAATCCGCAGATGCTCACGTAACAGTCAGCTTGCCCGGCTGGCGGATCACCCCTAATTTTTCCGGGGGGCTCATGTACCTGACCGAGCCTGAATGGCGTGCCCTGCGCGCGCTTGGCAGCATCAGCGGCGGCAAGCCCGCTTTCCTGAACGTGGTGGATGCCGATGCGCTGGTCGTAAAGGGGCTGGCGGAGCGCTTCGGCCTCGGGCAGTTCGTCCTGACCGATCAGGGGCGCGACCTGCTGGCGCGGGGCTGATTTGAAACCCGCCCCGTTTTGCTGCTAGGATGCGGGCTGCAACAGGAGCCATGCGATGCAGCCATCCGAAAAATTCAATTACCCGCTCACCATCCTCGAGCGTCATCTCGACACTTTCGGGCATGTGAACAACGCGACCTATCTTGAAATCCTCGAAGAAGCGCGCTGGGACATTATCGCGAAACGCGGCTATGACATTCCCGCCATCAAGGCCAGGAAAATCGGCCCCGTCATTCTGGGCTTTACCGTGCGTTTCACGCGCGAGCTGACCTTGCGCGAAAATATCCGCGTGGAAACGCAGACTGTTTCGTACGTCAAAAAAATCGCCACCATGCAGCAGAACATCTATAACGACGCGGGCGCGCTGTGCTTTGAAGCCAGCCTGACGATGGGGCTGATGGATCTGGCCGCGCGCAAGCTGATCTTGCCGACACCCGACTGGCTGCATGCGATTGGTATGCCCGCGGCGGAGGCCGCATAATCAAATACGGGCCGAAGCCGCCTGATTATTCGTGGAACAGCGACGTGACCTTTGACGCGGTGGACGCGAACAGCCCGCGTTTGCCGATCGCGACCGGAATACCGTCCGATGCCGTGACCGCCTGCGCCAGCGCATCGGCATCGACCGTCACCTGCGTGCCCGCGAATTTCACGACAAGGCGCGTGATCGCGGCAATAGCAGCCTTGCGCTCCGCCGCATTTCTTTTGCCGGGCGGCAGCTCGGCGAATAATTCGCGCCCGCGCCAGCCGAGCTTATAGGGCTCGTCGACGATCGCAACCGGCGTGCCGACCTCCACCAGATTGAACAGCGCCTCGATATCCTTCGGGTACATGCGAAGACACCCGTGGCTCGCGCGCGTGCCGATGGTCCGCGGCGCAAGCGTGCCGTGCAGCGCAAATCCGGGAATACCCAGGTTCAGCGCATATTTGCCGAGCGGATTTTTAGGCCCCGCCGGTACGAAATCGGGCAGCGTCGGGTCTTCGGCGCGGATTGAATCGGTCGGGATCCAGATCGGGTCTTTGCGCTTCTTCACGATTTTTGTCGTGGTGACGGGCGTGTTCCATCCCTCGCGCCCGACGGCGACCGGAAAGGTATAAACGTCGCCGTTCGGGTGATAATAATACAGCCGCAGTTCCGGCAGGTTGATGACGATGCCCTGACGTTTTTGCGGCAGCACGTATAATGACGGGATCAGGATGGCGCGGGTGGCTTTCGGCTTCCACGGGTTGACGCCCGGATTGGCATAGCGGATCTCGTTCACGCCGATATCGAAATGATGGGCGATGTCGTAAAGGTCTTCGTCGGCGACGATATTATAGGTCGTCAGCTTGCCCGCCACATCGCCGCGCGGCGATATCTGGTCGGCACGCGCCGATGCCGTGAAAATCATCATGGATAACAGCAGGATAAACGAAAAGCGCATGGAATTCCCGAAGATGGCGGCAGATGCAGCGATATCCCAACGCATGGCGGGCGTTGATTGTTTCAGTCTAGAAAATCCGTATTAACACTCCGTTAACCCCGTTTCCCTAATATGGCTGTAGCAACGATTTAAGGCAGATTCGCTGCGCAAAGGAATGGGCACATGACCGCACCGAAAAAATCGCTTTCCGAATCCTTCAAGGCCGTCGCCGTTTATGACGTCGCGCCGAAAGACAATCCGGTACTGGCCGATTTCAAAACGGTCGTATCCGGCCTGCGCGGGCCGCAGCGCGTGTCGATGTTCCTGCGCGACCTTCCGAACCAGATCGCGCCCGATGTGAAGCTGTCGCCCGAACTGCGCACGGCGATGCAGCTGCTGACGCGCCAGCACGCGTCGGGCTTCAGCCTGACGGTGGTCGAGGCCGCGCATAAAGGCAAAAAAGTTTTCATGCCCGTGATCGAGGACAAAGTGGCCGGCAAGACCCTGATCGTGGGGCCCGCCGCCATTCCCGACGGCATCGCGGGCGCAAACACCGTTTATGTCGCGGCGACCGATGCGCAGGCGACGAAAGCGGTGAACGATTTCCTGAAATCCGGCGCAACCTTGCGCGGCGAACAGGGCCTGCTGAAACCCGCCGAGGTAAAAGGGCTGGTCGAGAATTTTTTCCAGGCGGTCGGCCTTGTGACCGAACCCGGCGAAAAACGCGCGAAATCGCTGGGCGATATGCTGGTGCCGGTGGCGGCGGGGCAGACGCAGGTCGTCGCCTACAGCCTTGCGGTCAAGGAGCCGCAGGCCAAGGCGCCCGCCCGCTAGGCAGCCGCGCGTGACCGGATACCGCCGGTAATTCCTGCGTTCATAGACATTTTCAGGTGCTTGACCTAAATCAAGCACTTGCATACCAGAATGTGTTTGTATGAAAATAGCACATCAAAGGCAGGAGACCGGCATGAACACGGTGAAGGTACGCGACGTCATGACGGCGAACCCCGTCCTGATCGACCCCGATGCGACGCTGAAGGAAGCGGCGGAATTGATGCAGTTCATCGATTGCGGCCTGCTGCCGGTCGGCACCCGCAACGAGCTGGAGGGTGTCATCACCGACCGCGACATCGTCATCCGCGCGATTGCCAGGGGCGAGAACCCGCTGGAGGTGCGTGTGCGCGATTACATGTCAACCCGCGTCTGCTGCTGCAACGAAGACGACCTGCTGTCGGACGCCGCCGAAAAGCTGCGCAAATTCAGGGTCAGCCGCCTGCTGGTGAAAAACCGCGACGGCAATGTGACGGGCATCCTGTCGCTCGGCCTGATCCTGCGCCGCGAAGCCGACCCCAAAGAGATCGCCGATGTCGTCAAACATGCCGCAGGCATCTAGCACGGCGCTGTCGTCGCGCGGGGCAGAGGTTGCACCGCGCATCAGCCATTTCATGCGCAAAACGCTGATGCCGGGCGAAACGGCGGTGCGCGATGGCGTGTTCCATCCGTTCTACACCGCGATGTGCCTGTTCACGCTGCTGGCCTGCCTTGCGGCGGGTGCAGGCGTTCAATACGCGCTTGAAAAATACCTGCACCACAAAACCATGCTGCCTTTCGGCGCGGGGCTGTTCATCGGCGTGTGGCTGTTTTTCTGGATGCTGCTGAAACGCGCCACGACCGAAATCCTGCTGACCAGCGAGCGGCTGATTTACAAGACCGGCTTCTTCATGATCCGCTCGCAGGAAGTGGATATCGAACAACTGGCCAGCGACGACGTGGAGCAAAGCATTATCGGCCGTCTTTTCGATTACGGCACGCTGCATATCCGCTGCATCGAGGCGAATGATTTCCGCCTGCCGCCGATCCGCGCGCCCTATGAATTCCGCAACGCGCTGGAGCGGCAAAAGCACCATTTCCGCGACAGCTATATGAAGGTCGAACGCCTGCGCCGCCGCAGCGCTGCGCCCGCCGCCACCGGATAGTCATAAGTGGTTGAATTTATACGTCATTTAAGCCCCCCACTGGTTTGCCATTGGCGGGCGCACTAAATATCTGTAAAACGGTTTGTAGAGCGAATTTGCGCCACGGATCGTATTCCAGCATTTTTAGAAGATGACCATGACCACCCCGCCGCCACCGCCCGTTACCACCACAGCCGAGCCCAGCCTTGGCACCGCGCATGGCAGCGTCGCCGTGCCGCAGGGCAAATCGTGGCTGCGCAGCTTTCTTGCTTTCTCCGGCCCCGGTTATCTGGTGTCGGTCGGCTACATGGATCCCGGCAACTGGGCGACGTCGCTGCAGGGCGGGTCGCAATTCGGCTATACGCTGCTGGCCGTGGTCATGTTGTCGAACATCATGGCGATCATCCTGCAATCTTTATGTGCGCGCCTTGGCATCGCGACGGGGCGCGATCTGGCGCAGGCCTGCCGCGATTATTATTCCAAGCCCGTGTCGCTGGCGCTGTGGTTTTTGTGCGAGCTTGCGATCATCGCCTGCGATCTGGCCGAAGTTATCGGCACGGCGATTGCGCTGAAGCTGCTGTTCGGTATCCCGCTGATGCTGGGCGCGATCATCACGGCGCTGGATGTGTTCCTGCTGCTGATGCTGATGCAAAAGGGCTTCCGGTGGCTGGAGGCGTTTGTCATCTCGCTGCTCTGCGTTATCTTTACCTGCTTTATCGTCGAAATCGCGCTGGCGCAGCCGGCGATTGCCGCGGTCATGGGCGGGTTTTTCCAGCCGACGGCGGAAATCGTGACCAACCCCGCGATGCTGTATATCGCAATCGGCATTATCGGCGCGACCGTGATGCCGCATAACCTGTATCTCCATTCGTCATTGGTGCAGACCCGCAATTTCGAACGCACGCCCGAAGGCCGCAAACACGCGCTGAAATGGGCGACGATTGACAGCACGCTGGCGCTGATGCTCGCGCTGTTCGTCAATGCCAGCATCCTGATCGTGGCCGCCACCGTTTTCTACGGCAAGGGCGAGGTTGCCAGCATCGAACAGGCCTATGAACTGCTGGCCCCCGCGCTGGGTGTTGCGATGGCATCGACGCTGTTCGCGGTCGCGCTCCTGGCATCGGGGCTCAACTCCACCGTGACCGCCACGCTGGCGGGGCAGATCGTGATGGAGGGTTTCCTTCACATCAAATTGAAACCGTGGATCCGCCGGTTGACGACGCGCGCGCTGGCGATTTTGCCGGTGCTGTTCGTGATCGGCATCTATGGCGAGGGGGAAACCGGCAAACTGCTGGTCCTCAGCCAGGTGGTGCTGTCGATGCAGCTGCCCTTCGCGGTTGTGCCGCTTGTCAAGTTCGTATCTGACAAGAAAAAAATGGGCGCGCTGGTCATTCCGTTCTGGCTGAAAATCACCTGCTGGGCGATTGCCGCCGTCATCATCGCGCTCAACGTGAAACTGCTGGTTGAAACCGCGTTCGGCTGATCTATCTCTCCGTCTATAAGGAACCCGAATCACGCCCCGTTGCTTTGCAGGGTGTGCGATATCGCGCCCCCATAGACCGGAGAACGGGAATGCTGACAACCATACACGCTGCCGCCTTCAACGGCAGCCGCTTTTTCAAGATCTATGGCGCGAACGGCGCCGATATCGTCGCGTGGTCGCACCCCCGGGTGCAGGACCATAAACAGCTGGTCGTCGCCAACCAGAACCTGCCGCAGGAAAATTTCCGCAGCGCGCTGGAATCGCTGATGGGCGAATTTTCGCAAACCGCGATGCTGTTTTGCGACGAGCCGCAGGGAACCGGAATCGCCGCGCAGTAGTTGTTCGGGCGTAAGGCAGACCGGCCCGCACCTATGACGTTTTTCGAAAAGGAACAGATCATGCGCAACAACGAAACCTCCCGCGGCGCGCAAACGCCCAAATCCGCCCCGCTGAAAGGCAAGAAAGCTTCGGATCGCAAGGATGACACGATCCGCGACGACGAAGAAGCCATGGAAGACACCGGCCGTTTCGCAACCGACGATCTGGATGACGAACAGGACGATCTGGAACGCTCCGATGATGAAGCCGAAGACGCGCCGGAAGCACCGGACGAAGACGAGGACGATGAATTCGAGGAAGAAGACGAACTGGATGTCGAGGACGAAGATTCCGGCTCGCGCATCCGTCGCGGTTCCGATGACCTGAACTAGATTTCAGGCAGCCAGCTGCCCTGAATGAAAACGGGAGGCTCCTGCAAAGGACGCCTCCCGTTTTGCTGATTGATAGTAAGGTTATTTTTTATCTGCTTTAAACTCGTGCAGCATATATGCGAGGTCGCCATACCGGTAATATTCAATGAGCCCATCCGAATTCTGAATTCCAAGAATATTCATTAACTTTATAAGTTCAGCGCTAAAATGCTCCTGCGCTTCTGTATCTTCCTCCTGCGTGGCTATGAGGGCGATTTGAAATTGTTTTAACAGCCAAAGCTTACTAGGGTTAACGGATATTTCTGAAATTACTTTATCCGTCAGTTTATCCAAATACCCTTTAAGGCGCTTTTTCTCCTCTAGATTATTTTTACCGGGCAGATCGGTGAATTTTTCGCCATGTTTGAATTCAGAAAGTTGCGGAATGGTTTTTATCGTAATAGAAATCGGCATATCAATGACTTCTGAAATCGGATCAAAATCGTCCAGCGTTGGCGCACGGGAAACTTCCGCGTCAGAAATTTCTGTCTGAATAAAATGCAGTTCAGGAGAGGGATTTGTTGGAATAGGCTTCCATTCACTGACACGCTGATCAATTTGCCGGATTTGTTCTTCGGTCAGGTGCTTGGCAGCTTCATCTGCGTTATTGTAATAGTCGGCTTTTGCCGCCAAGCTGTGCCAAAAGTATGCTTCTGCATAATCTTGGGGAATTTCTTTGTGCCAGTTGCGCATCAGAAAATTGCCGATGTTATTCTGTGCGCTAGCGTTGCCTTGTTGTGCGGCTTTTCGAAGCCATTTCATTCCCTCGGCGGGATCGCGCGCGACATTCCGGCCATCCATATACATCATGCCAAGGTTGAACTGCTGTGTTACATCGCCTAACTCTGCCGTTTTGATGAGGGCATCAACATTGATGGAGAGCCAGTTCTTCATCATCCAACCCGGATAAAAACTTATTTCCGCGGAAACGCCATCAGCGCGCATTGTGCGACGCCGCGCAGGTCGTCGGGGCTTGCGCCGCCGGTTGCTTGGATCGACATGCCGTGCATGACGGTCGCGTAAAACCTTGCAAGGTCGGATGCGCTGGTGGTGGGGGGGATATCGCCCTCCGCGATGCCGCGTTCGAACCGGCGGCGCATCGCGGTTTCGGCGGCCTGGCGGCGGCGCACCAGCTCTTCCTTGA
>JADYYV010000173.1 GCA_020853455.1 Alphaproteobacteria bacterium
AACACCCTCAATATCCGGCAGAGCCTGAAATGCGCAAACCTCGCCCTGTGGGACGAAGATACGCGCAAGCTGATACGCTTCAAGGACCTGCCGCCGAAGCTGAAGGTCGTTTAAGTCGTCCTTGCCTTTCTGAATTAATCGGCTTCGCCGTCATCCGTCTTTTTGACCGGTGGCGGCGTTGCTGCTTTTGGCGGGGGCTTGTTCTGCTGTGGTGTGGTTTGCAGCGGGAATTGCTGCGCGCCAAAGGGCGGCTTCGGGCCTGTCGGCACCATCATGGGGCCTCGGGGTGCGGGCGGCGCCGGGCCGCGCGGCACAGGCGCGCCGATTGAGGGCGCGCGGGCAGGGGGCGTTGCGCCGGCGGACGCGCTGCCCGCGTCTTTCTTGCCGGTTGCTTCCTTGCCTGCTTCGCGAAATTCGTCTTTGGTCACGGTGTGGTCTTCGGGGGCTTGGCTTCGTCCGGCATAAAGCAGGGCAGGTGCAGCGTCGTCGAAAACTTGTCCTGGCGGAAACGCGCGCGGGTTTGCGGCGCGACTTCGGCGGCGGCGTTTTTCGGGGTGTTGGTGGGCATAGCGGGTTTCATGCAAAAAATCTTTCTTCGGTGGCAGAAACAAAAAGCCCCCGGGCCGCTACCGACGCCGGGGGCTCTGTTGTCGTTTTAAAAGTGGCTTACGCCGCTTTCAGGTTCGCCGCAGCCGATTTGCCGCGTTCGGTCACGATGTCGAAAGTCACTTTCTGACCTTCGTTCAGACCGCGCAGGCCCGCCGCTTCCACAGCGGAAATATGGACGAACACGTCCGAGCTGCCGCCGTCGGGCTGGATGAAACCGAAGCCTTTTTGCGCGTTAAACCATTTCACTGTACCTTGAGCCATGATGGCCTCCTTTTTAGAAAAAGCACTTCCGTGCATATGGGCTGCCGCAACAATTGCGCCAGTCCCTATTCGAAAGCTGCGATGTCTTGGGAGAAATGCCGTATCGGCGAACAAACAAGTCAGTACTAGATAATTCGAATAGGCAGAACATAGCCCTTTTTACCGTAATAGCAAGGTAATTCGGACATGACGGCGTTAATCCGCGCCAAACGGATGTAATGGCTCGCAAATAAGCGCTGCGGTTATCCCGTAAAACCGGGGAATTTACGCGAAACGCCGGGCTGGTCCTTTCCCGGCAGGGACAACTCCAGCATTTTGTCTATCGTGGTTGTGCCGACGTTGCGTGTCGTGCGCAGGCGTTCTTCCACCCCGTCGAGGCTGAAGGGTACTGCAGCACCACCCGGGATCGGGATGCCGCGCGAAATTTCAGGCACGAAATTCACCTCGACGCCCATCTGGCGCATCTTGAAATGACCGGCCAGGAAATCGACGATATTGTTGATCGAAAACTCGACGCAGAAATTGGAGGCAAGCCCGCCGACATTGATGACGACGTCTTCGATGCCCTGCTGCTTGAATTTCTGCGCGACGGATTTGAAAACATCCCATGCGCCGGTCATGGTTTCCCCGTCGTTCTCGACGCCTATGCCGTAACTGTCGACTTCGCTGTCGGCGCCTTTGCGCACGACATAAAATTCGTTGCCGGTCGCGGCATCGCGGTGATAGATCGTGCGGCTCATCAGGTCGCCGTTCAGCTTGTCCCGCAATTCCTTTGGCAACTGCATATCGGCGGGGTACAGGCTGCTGTCGGTGCCCTGCACGCCGTGCTTCGTCCATAGCGTCTGCGTCGAAAGCAGGCGGCCGGCGGCGCGGTATCCGTCAAAGCTGTTATCCAGATATTCATCCAGCACCTTTGTGACGCGGCCGCGGTCTTTTTCGGACGGGGCGAGGCCGGAAGATGTTTCGACCGTCACCTTGCGGATGCGCCCATCTTGTTCTTTCAACCCGATGATGTTGCGGTGTTCGTCGAACACGATTTCAGCGAAAGGGAAGGGAACGGGCGGATTGTCGAATCCGTTGAAAAAATGCACGGGCTGCTGCGCCTGCAGCTTCAGCGCCGCGGCATCGGGCACCGGCTGGCTGTTTTCGATCAGGAATTCGCGGAATCTGGCGGCGCGGTATTCCATCACGCCCGGGTGGTTGACCATGAAGCTGATATGGTTTGCGGGGTGGTAATCCTGCCCCAGAATGAACACGCTGTCGCGGCTCTGCCCGATGATGTCGCCCATCAGGGCGGTGACTTCCTCGCCTTTGGGCACATACAGCACGCCGCCCGTGGCGTCCGTCAGCGACAGGTCGAGAAATCCGCGCTCGGGGTCGATGAATACATGGATCGCCGCTGTTTTTTTGCCGTTAACGATTTTCATTTTTTCAATCCTGTCGGGGTGTTGTTGCCGCCGTCAAAGCGTTCTTTGTATTCCGCAATTCCCGCCCCGCCCGATACATGGCCCAGATGGCGTTGCTCCACGGCGGCGCGCTGGTCGAACAGCTTGCGGTCGAGATAGACGGGGATGCGTCCGGGTTCGGGCGGCAGCGATTTTTCAATCGCGGCGATATCGAGGTTCAGCAGCGACTGGCCGGCTTTCTTGGCCGCGTTGAACGCGGCGACCAGTTTTTCTTTCAAAACCTCCGCACGCGGGCGGCGCACCTGCCGCACATTATCCGGCAGCGTATCCAGCTGCGCCTTGATGCGTTTTTCCAGCGCCGCGAGGTCGGTCGTGAATTTTCCGCTATCGGGATGCGTTTCTTTCTGCGCGGGCGCGGGCAGGACCAACTGGCCGTTTTCGTCAAACACGGCAACAAGCGAGTCGCGGGCGGCCATATTCGCGGGCGATGTTTTTACGTCCTTGAAATCGCGCAGGTTGATCATTTCACCGGCAGGATCAAGGCCCAGCGTTTCGTCATACACGACGACATGCGACAGCTTGCCATCCGTGCCATAGAAACGGCGGGAATTGATGACTCCGGGGTTGGATGATTTAACAGGCGCGTTCGATGCGACCTTCATCACGGGCGTTTTTTTGATGTCGGCGGGGGCGTCTTCGCCGTCCAGCACATCCATATAAACGGACGATGCCTTATAGACGAGGCCAAGCGGCGGCACATGCGATCCGGCGGTGCCGATGCCCCATGACCTGAAGAACGCGCCGGCCGCGCGCATTTCCTGCGCCGAATATTCGTCGATGCCGTCGGCTGCGGAAACGAAAACTCTGGATTTTTCCGCGTGTTTCAGCAGCTGTTCATGCGTCATGCCGCCTACCTGCGCAGGGTCGATGCCGTCGATAAATCCTTCTTCGGCAAAGCGCTTCAGGGCGATTTTCGAATATTCGACGATATCGCCGGAATCAAAGCGGATGCCGTAATTTGCGCCAAGCCCCAGTGCATGCAATTCCTTGATGACCTGAATGGCGTTTTCCATTCCCTGAATGGGATCGTAAGTATCGACCAGCAGAATGCCGCTTTCGGGATGGGCGAAGGCGAAGCTGCGGAAGGCATCTTCCTTCAGCGCCCAGCGCAGGTCGCGCACTTTGCCCTCGTCGCTCAGGCGGAACAGTTCTGCCATCGGCACTTTGCCGGTTTCCGCGCCGTGGGTCATGACCCAGGCATGGTCCATCGTGCCGGCAAAAGGCTGGGCGAACATTTTTGCGGCGGTGCCGGTGGAGGATGATTTGTATCCGCCCGCGCCAAGGCTGCGCGACGATTCAAGCATCGCGCCAAGGCCGGGGCCGCGGCGCATGCCTTGCGCGCTTGCCTGACCGCGCGGTGATCCGTTTTCCAGTTCTTCCTCGACCACGCTTGCCTGATGCGCGCCCTGCGTCATATAGCCGCTATGGCCGTTGATGAGGCCGAGCGCGACGGATTCCAGCATCTTCACCTGCGCGATCGGGCCGGACACGCGCAGGACAGGTTCCTGCGGGAAGAAAACCTCTCCTTCGGGCAGCGCCTCGATCTTCAGCTTGAATTCCATTTCGCTTAAGTACTGGATGAAAGCTTCGGGGAATACCGGCTTGCCGCTCGGGCGTTTCTGGCTGCGCAGGAAATTCAGGTCGTCTTCGGTGAAGCCAAAGGTCTGCCAGCGCTGCACAATGTCGATCAGGCCTTCCAGCCCGCCTGCAATGCTGTAACCCGCGCCTGCCGCTTCCTTGCGGCCGAACATATAGAAGGTAGAGGGGTTGTCGGCGCGGCCTTCCAGCCAGTAACCGTATGCTGTGGTGAAGTGGTATTTATCCGTCAGCAGCGGTGTCGTTTGTTCGATATCATATGTATCGGCGATAAATCCCATCTCGCACCAGCCATTTTCTTTAGTTTAATCAGTTATTTAGTAGATGATTCCGGCGACTCTATAGTATTGTTATGGCAAAGTCAAACCTTATAATCAATATGAGCAGAAGTCGTCATCATTTGCAAGGTTACAAGGACAGCAACGGCTTGATAAAGTGGCGCATGTCCAAAACCGGTAAAAACGCCGTGCTGCTGATCACCGCCTTCGAGCCTTTCGACGGTGCGGCCACCAATGCGTCGCTGATCCTGCTGGAAAGACTGAAACAGCAGGACTGGCAGGGGCGCGTGGTGTTTTTCGGCCCCGTGCCCGTGTCGTTCGACGAGGCATGGCCGCTGATCCGGCAGGAAATGGCGAATTATCCGAATATCGAAGGCGTGCTGGCTTTGGGGCAGGCGGAGGGGCGCGAGAATATCAGCCTCGAACGTGTCGCGCTCAACTGGAAAAATGCCGGCATCCCCGACAATACGGGCGCGCAGCCCCGCAACAAACGTATCATCCCGGGCGGGCCAGATGCGCTGTCATCGACCTTTCCGTGGCAGAAACTGGGCGATTCCCCCGACTGGCAGAAGTCCTATTCGGCGGGGACATATGTTTGCAACACGTTGATGTACCAGTTACTGGACTGGAGCCAGCGCGAAGGAAAAATCGCGGGCTTCGTGCATGTGCCGCTGCTGGTATCACAAAATGCCGATCGGCATTTCGACGCGGAAACCCCGCGCATGAAGGATGATATCGCGCTGGCGGCCATGACGCGGATTATCGATTTTTCGCTGGAAACGATTGATGCGCGGCTTGCGGCAACGCCGTCGCCCGCCGCGCCGCGCCAGGGGCGGGATAACCCGCCCGGCGTCTAGCCGATACGTTTCTTCAGGCTTTCGACGGTCATCAGCACCACGGAATCCGACGGTGTCATGCGCTCCGCTTCTTCAAACAACTGTTGGCAGATATCGGCATAGGAAAACTGCATGATATTCTGGTGGTGCAGCAGGTATTCTACATAGCGGATTGCGCGGTCGATCAGTTTTTTATTGCTGGGCTTCACCCAGGTCATCACGTTGCTTTCAAACCGCCCGTGCCGCCCCATCACAAGCGTCGAATGCATGTTGAGCGCGATTTTCAGGAACAGATGCTCGAACAACGGGTGCAGGCCGGTCACATCTATGCTGTGGCGGAGGTTGCCAAGGCTGAATTGCATTTCATCCCCTCGCCGTTCGATGCGGAAGGTATGCAGGTTCGCAGGTGCGGTGCGTTTTTTACGCTGCTGCAACGCCTGCGCCGAAAAATCGAACCCCATCAGCCTGTCGCGCCCCGCAACCGCCCGCAATTCATCCCATTCAATTGCAATCGGGTTTCGCAGCAGCAGGGCCTGCCATGCGGTCTCCGAACTCGCGGTGTGCGGCAGCATGAAATACGACAGCGCAGGCGCGCGCGACGGGTCGTTGACGTTTTCAAAGGCAAGCAGCGAGAAGGTGGGCGAACGCTCGGTCGTGTCGGTCACGATCGTCATGCCGTAATCGTTGGTTGCGTAAAGCAGGTAATCGCCCGCCGCGTAAATGCGCGATTCCTCGGCGATGAAATCCTGCAGGAAAGATAAATCGGTTTTTTGTACGAAGGACAGGAATTCGCTGATATCCGCCTGCAACAGCGCCGCACCTGCACCCAGCATCAGGGCCGTGCTGGCCTGCATCCGCGTGCTGCCCGATAGCGCCATCGGGCCGACAAACAGGCAGATTTTTTCTATGTCTTTATTTTCCAGCACGCGGCGCGAGCGTTCCACCTGTTCATGCAGCGCATGGTCGGGGTTGCAATACAGGAAAAACGGTTTGCGCGAAGATATCCGCGCCGCTTCCTCCGTCGCGCCGATGACGGACGGCGTTTCGCCGCCTTCGGTGCAGCTGACCAGCAGGTCATGCGGCCCGAAACCGATCTCGCGCAGCTGAAGCGCGCCGAATTCCGGGTGATCCTCGAAATTTTCAATCGAGTGGACAAGCGCAAGGTCGCCGCCGCTCATGAACCCCATGACGTTATTTGCTTCCGGCCGCCCGCGATGTATAAAGCGCCAGATATATTCAATCGATAGCGACAGCCGCCCCGTCGCCCCGCAGCCATAGAAAAACACGCGGTTCCCGGCGGCAAAAGTGTCGCGGATGGCTGTTTCCAGTTTCGCCAGTCCGGGCGCCTTCGCCAGCACATCTTTGATCACGCCAACATCGATGGCGGTCATGATGCGCAGGGCTTCGGGGATATTGTTGCGCGACAGGTCGGCCAGTTCATAGGTCAGCGGATGCCGCTGTTCTGTCGGCAGCGATCCCAGCTGGAATTTGGCGGCGACCTCCAGAAATTCCGCCGCTTTTTGCCGCGCGGTTGTCATGTGAAGGTCCATGATCTTTCGGTATAGCCGTCATGGCCTGCAACCTTTTCATACGAAAGGCTGTCGCGGATAAAGGTATCGTAATCGGGGTATATCGACACCATCTGGCTTTCATAGGCCGCAAGGCTGTGATACATGGCCTTCAATTCGCTCTCTGTCGCCGCCAGCGTTTCGCTCGCCGCCCTTAGTTTGCGGGTTGATGCCAGATCCAGCGCCGCCAGATACATGGGCAGCGTTTCATGGCGGCGGTCGGCAGGCACGAAATAGGTCAGGTAGTAATAATCGCCCAATGCGCCTTCCATCTGTTCGCGGCTGACGCGCGGCAGGCTAGCGTCGCTGCCGATTTCGTTCATGCGCCCCTGCAAAATGCCGGGCCAGAGGATATAGGGGCGGTCTTCGTAATATTTTACGGGCACGGATTTGATGCGCCGCCCCGCTTCATGGGCGATACGATGATCGATATGCGTGCCGGCGGCAAGCGGGAAAACCGCCAGTTCGATGCCATGTTCCTTGAAAAAACTTTCCAGCCGCTGCGTCACATGGGCGAGGAATGTTTCCGGCACATCCTTCATATCGCCCAGAAACAGTTCTTTTGTCGATTTATAACGCGGGTCGCGGTCGGGCGCGTCGAATTCGTCAAGGATATAGCCGGTCGCGCCGATACGCGTCATGGCTTCTTTTTCTTCCGTCGCGCGTCGTGTGTCGTTCTTTCCCTTGGTGAAGATATCGACCACAAGGATTTCGTCGCCCGCCGCCACGCGCCGCTGGATGAAAATGCCGCAGGACAGCACGGCGTCATCGATATGGGGCGATACGATGCAGATTTTCATGGCGGGGCTGTTCCTTCCTGTAATATCGGCTATTATATACCAAGCATCATCCCCGATGGAGAGCCTTTTATGCAGGCCGACAGCCCCCATGCCCTGATCCGCGAAATGCTGGAAACGCCTGGTATCCTACGGCGTTTCGATTCGACGCAAATCGCGGGCTGGGCGGATGCCATGACCGGCAAACGCCTGCTGGTGACGGGGGAGGGGTCGAGCCGTATTTTTCCTGCCAAAAACCTGATCGCCCGCGCCCTGCAAACGGGTCATCCGCTGCATATCTCGTCCGAAGGCGCGCGGCAGGCCGCCGAATATGACCTGCGCGGATTTAACGTGCTGGCGGGCAGCAATAGCGGGCGCACGCGCGAACTGATCGCGCTGTGCGAAAAACTGCAGGCCGGCAAAATCGATTGTTATGCCGTGACTGCCAATGGCGGCAGCCCGCTGACCGCGCTTGCGACCGACAGCCGTATCCTGACCTGCGGCGCAGAAAAAGCGGTGGCCGCTTCCAAAAGCGTCGTCGAACATGCGCTGGTCTATCAATCGTTGCTGGGCGGCCATGAATGGCGGCATCAGGCGCAGGCGGCGGAATATTGCGGCATCGTGCTGGCGCAAACACTTGCGCCCGCACTGCTGGACGCTGTTGCCGCCGCCCCCGTCATTTATTTCTCCGGCCGTAATAACGGGGTCGCCGAAGAATTGACGCTGAAGGCGAACGAAATTGCGCGCCGCAAAAGCGATTATCTGGAAGGCACCTATGCCCTGCACGGCATCGAGGAAGTGATGCGGCAGGATGAAGTCATCATCCTGATCGACCCCTTTGCCGCAGAAATCGAAAAATACCAAAAGGTGCTGGAACAGGGGACGGGCATCAGGATCATCGCCGTTTCGGCGCAGGAAACGCCCTTCGATACCATCCGTATTCCAACGCTGGACGGGTTCGATGCGTATTTCCAGCTGCTCGCTGGCTGGAATATCCTCGTTTCGGTTGGTCTGGCCTGCGGCGTCGATATCGACAAGCCGGAGCGCGTGCGCAAGGTGGGCAACGCGGTCTGAGCCTGTGAAACGAGTCAAAAAAAACCCCGCATTTCTGCGGGGTTTTTCTTTTTCGCGACTGCCCGAAGGCCGTCTTGAATAATTAGCCGATAGCCGCCGACTTCAGTTTTTTCAGGGGGCGGATTTTCACGCGGACGGAAGCGGGCTTCGCAGCTGCTTTCATCATTTCGCCCGTGGCGGGGTTGCGGATCAGGGTGCCTGCTTTGCGAGCGGGAACTTTGCGCAGGGTGACTTTCATCAGGCCGGGCAGGATGAACGTGCCAGCGCCTTTGGGATGAACGGAACCCAGCAGGGTGTTTTCGAGGGTCGCGAGAACGCCGGCAGCTTGTTTGCGGCTCAGTTCGTTCTGTTCAGCGAGCAGGGTCACGAGGCCCGATTTCGTCAGCGTTTGCTTGACGGGGGTGAGTGCTGCGGGAGCTGCTTTTTTCGCAGATGCTTTTTTCTTAGCCATGATTGTATGTCTCTCTTCTGTTGGGTTTGTAGGGGTATTAAGTGTAATTCTATGCTGTTTCACGCAGCGTGACTAGCCTCTTTGCAAAAACTCGTCACTGCATGCGTGAGAATCTTATCTCACGACAGAGTGCATTTTACCAAGGGTTTTTCGCATTTCTCATTATGTCCAATATGCGCCGGAGCTGCAAATGACGGGGTTTTTGACTCAATCCATGCAGGCGCAGCAAGCGCGGCTGCGCAGCACAGTGCAATAAAAACACCCGCGCAGCCTGCGCAGCCGATCGCGGCGCATATGTGTTTGGATACGTTATTGGCAGGGTTTTACGCGTATTTACATTCTTAAATGTGCGGCGCATCGGGTTGAACTAACAGCGTATTTTTCAACATATCCACAGGCGCGGCGACGGGCGGTGGAGCAGATCTTACAAGCGCGGCCGCGCATTTATGCAGATGTTGGCGGCTGCGGTGGCGCCTCCGGACTGCCCTATGGCGCGCACCATTCCGGATGCCGGCGGCGCACTTCCGGATGCCGCCAAAAGGCAGTTATTTACGGTATTTTCGGGGTGTTTTAAATGAGACGCCGCCGCGCCGCCGCCCGCGCTTTGTCTGTTCAGGCTGTAAAAACGGCGCGAATCTGGTTGCGGTGTGCGCCGCACTATGATGACATTGACGGGTATTTTTTGACGTTCAGGGAGTTTTTTAACCATGATTTGTATCCGTTCATTTGCCGTTGCTGCCGTCTTGTTTGCGTTTTGGCCGTTGCAGGCGATGGCGGAAACCGGCGCCGGTACGCTGAAAACACTGACGGGAACGGCGCAGCTGACGCATGCCGGGGCTGCACAGGCCATGAAAGAAGGCGATACGTTCGTGATGAACGACGTGGTTGAAACAGAGGCCGGATCGCGCGCCGTTTTCAGCTTTGCCGACGGCGCGGAATTGGTCATGACCGGCAAGGGTAAGCTGGTGATTGACGAATATGTGTATGATCCCGCCAAGGCGGCGGGTAACAAGGCGGTGCTGGATGTGCTGGACGCCGCTTTTTCCTACACCGGCGGCGCAATGGACAAGGCCGCCAAACCCGAGGTTAAATTAAACCTCGATTACGGCACGATCGGCATTCGCGGCACGAAACTGATCGGCGCGCGCCGCAACGGCATCACATGGGTCTATCTGTCCGAAGGCGGCGCGGTATTTGAGAACGCGGGCGGCAGAACCGATATTGCGCCCGGTTACGGTACGCGCATCCGCAGCAAGGCCGATGCCCCCGCGCCAGCCTATCCATGGGGAGCGGAGGAAGTGGCCTGGCTGCAGCGGTTCGTCGATGACGCGGGCGCGCATGAAACGCCGGCCATGGCCTCGAACATGTCATCCAATAATCTGGCGCAGGGAAAATTGGAGGCGGAAAACATGCCCGCGATGTCTGCGCCGTCACCGGCTGGCGGGGCCGCTGCCGAAAGCAATGAGATGCCCGCGCGCGCAAGAGCCGCCGACAGCGCGCCGGCCGCGGAAGCCACGGCCGCAAAGGCGAAACAGTCTGCCAAAGCCGATGCGCAGCCGGAAATCGCGCTGGCGCGCGTGCCCATCGCCGGCAAGGACGGGCCTGTCGCCGAAGAATCTGCAGGTACGCTGCGCATCACGACCGGCCAGCCCGCGATTGTGCAGCTGGCAGCGGCAAACGCCGCAACGACGCAACCTCAAAACACGCCGCTGCGTTACACGGCGGAGCTGAACGCCCAGGCGCTGGAGGGCGCGGCGCATCTTGAAGTCCATGTCCTGCTTTCCGGCGGAAAAACGGGATATGTGTTCGGGCGCGATACGCAGGATACGGCGGTGACCGCTGCCGACGGCTGGAAAACAGTCACGGGAAGCTTCAGTCTCAAGCCGGAGCACGTGCCGGATCAAATCAAAATAAGCCTGGTCGTCGATGGCAAGGGCAGCGTACTGGTGCGCAACCTGCGCCTTGTGCGCGAGTAGCAGCGCCGGCGGTTATTGTGCCGTTTCGCAATACTCATTGCGCGCAACGGGCGGCAGCTGGCCGTCCGGGCGCCCTGTTGTGAACAGGCTTATAACCGATACGCCTTTTTTGCCGTGGTCTTCACAAGCGGGTTTGTCCGGGTTTATATAACTGAGTGAAAACAGCGGCGAGTCGTCGCTGATCAGCAGGGCCGGGTGGCGAGTGCGGATCGCCTCGCGGATCAGGACGGGCCGTATCTCGCCCATCGTGCCGACGAAGACATGCTTTTCAAACGGGCCGTGCACGCGGCGCACCTGTTTCGTGCCGGTTGGCAGGTGTTTTTGCACATCCGTGCGCAATTTTGCGGCATCCAGGGTGGTGAAGGTAATGTTGCCGGTCGCTTCGGACAAGATGGGCGCCGCCGTATTCAGCGCCAGCGACATGGGCTGCGAAAACACATAACCGCGCTGCGGCACCATTTCATGGCAGGCGCTGCAGGCGCGTGAATCGATGGCATGGTCTTCGGGCTTGGACGTATTTTTGCCCGACCCGTTGAAAATGGCATATCCCCAGCCCTGCGTATCCGGGAATTTCTTGCGGTCGCGCACCATGAACTGGTAACGCTTGACGCCGGACGGCACCGCCGAACTGGTGAAATCGGGGTCGTCCTCCGTCATCATGCCGATTTTCGCGAAAACCGCGCCATCCGGGTCATCGGTAGATTTTTCCAGCAACGCCTTCCATGCTATATCATTCGCCCAGGTCAGGCGCATTTCGCCCGTGTCCTTGCGGTAACGCGAGGTGACAAGATGCCATTCCTTTTCGAAACTGCCGAACTGCGACAGGCTGTAACCGTTCATGGTGTCAGGTGCCTGTTCGGGAAGGGCTGCCTTGGCGGCTGCAAACACCAGCAGCATGCCGAAAAAAACGGCCGACGTATTCCTGAATATGCGCTGCATGGGAAACTCCCTTAAAATGCTTTTGCGTCGCCGGCGACGTACAGGCGCAGCACGGCCATGGCATCCGTCACTGACTCGCGGGTGTTGTTATAAACGGTCGTGATTTCGTATTCATGCGTGGGCTCGATCCTGATTCCCTCAAGGCTGGAATAAAAATCGGCATCCGTCAGCGCGGCTTTTTTTTCCGTCTTTCAGCGTCTTGCCGTGCCATACGGTTTTGCCCTCGGTCTTGTCGGTCAGCGTCACGGATTCGCCATAGGGGTGCAGGTGAAGCTTGATGTAATGGATGTTGCCGCCCATATAAATGGGGTTCGTGCGCTCGATCGGGCTTTTGTATGCGTGGCGGCCGGGCGGCACGTTGAAATGCACCAGCGACGACATGCCCGCGGGCATCGGTTCCAGCATGCCGTCCTGCGTCTTGCAAATATCGCCCGAGGATGACGGCGCGGTATTGGTATCCTTCGCCATCACCGCGACCGTTACGCTGCGCAGCGGCTTCAACGCATATTTTTCCGCGTCCGCATCGTTCAGGTAATGCACGGTCAGCTTGTATGACAGGTTTTTGTCGATATCGTCGTTGTTGTTCAGCGCTTGCGCCAGGATCGATGCGTTGCCGCTGGCATTTTCGGCCTTTATTGCGAAGCCCTGCGGAAATTTCATTTCCTCCAGCCCCTGCGATACCGTCATCAGGCGCTGGTCGCCCAGCTGCGGTTTTCCCAGCACGACCCAGGAATGGCACAGGTATTCGGAGGAAACCGGCGCGCCGGCGTCATCCGACACATCGACGCGGAAGCTTTTGATCCAGATGTTTTTCGATTCTTCACCGGTGCCGATCGTCACCTGTCCGGTTTTGGAAGGTCCTGTCATTGACGGGTATTTCCGGTCTACGTGCAAGGGGCCAAGGATAAACGTACTGGTGCGCAAGGCGGCGTCTTCCGGTTGCGCTTCATCCGCGCAGGCGGGCGCAACGCAGGCCAGAAACAATGCGATCCCCATCACGAGTTTTTTCATCAAGCCCCCTTTTGAAAGGCTATCAAAACACTTAAACCGCAGGCGCTCAAGCCTGTTTTTAAGGCTGTTTCGGGGGTGCCGGCGGGCTGGCGGGTGGTGGCGCAGGCGGTATAGGGGCGCAGGCCAGCACACCGGGCGGAATGCCAAAGGCATCCACCAGCATTTGCGCGTGCGGCCGGATTTTTTCGGTCAGCTCACGCTCCAGCCGGCGCAGCGCCGTCGTCGTCTGAGGCTTCATCAGGCCGTTTTCGACATACCAGAGGCCGTTTTCGCGCATCGTATGGACGGCATACAGGTCGCAGACATCCTTCAGGATAGCCTTCACTTCCGGGTCTTTCTGTGCGGCGACCGCTTTGGTGAATTTTTGCAGCATCAACCGCTCCGCATAGGCATCGGCATAGGCGATCATATCGACCTGCGTCTTGTTGGCGGCGACGGCCGCGTTTTCGGCCTTGGCTATTTTCTGGATCTTGTCGCTCAGCATATACATCATCGTGCGTTCGCGCGCCGCGAAAATCTTGTTCTGGAAGGACGGGTCGAGGAAGTGGTCGCGCTCCGTCTTGCCGCTTTCGGCGTTGAATTTGGCGAACAGGCGCTTCAGCTGCAGCGCCGCGATCTTGGTCACTTTCTGGAACGCGTTTACCTGCATGAATTTTTTCGACAAGCGCGACAGCTGGTTTTTCGCGACCAGCAGGCGCAGCACGGTATTGTCGCCCTCGAAGGTGCGGAAGATGTCGATATCGTTGCGCAGCGCGCCATGCCGCTGCTCCGACATATAACCAGCGCCGCCGCCCAGCTTGCGCGCTTCGTCGGCCGTTCTCATCGCGGCGTCGGATGATTTCGCCTTGATTGCGGCCGCCATGGTTTCCAGATATTCGTTGCCTTTCTGGTATTCATCCATCAGGTGGCGCGTCATGAAATGCATCGCATAGGCATCGGCCAGATGGGGCAGCAGGCGCGCCTGCGTCGCCTGTTTGTCCAGCAGCGTTTCGCCGAATACCTTGCGCTCCTCCGCATGGGTGACGGCGGCGGTCAATGCGTTCTTTGCGCCGCTCAGCGACACCATGGACACGAAAATGCGCCCCGTGACCAGCGTGCCGATCATTTTGAAGAAACGCTGCGATTTTTTCTTGATCTCGCTCTGGTAATGGCCGTCCTGATCGATTTGCGCGAAGCGGTCGAGCATCCCGTCATGCGGCACGCGCACTTTATCGAAGGACAGGTAGCCGTTGTCGATGCCGTTCAGCCCCACTTTGTGCCCGCAATCGTCGATCGTGACACCCGGCAGCGTGTTGCCGGCCTTGTCGCGGACGGGCACCATAAAGGCATGGACGCCCATGGATTCCGATTCCGGCGACATTTTCAGCTGCGCGAAAACAACCATCATTTCGCCGTGTTTCGCGGCGTTGCCGATATAGGCCTTGCGCGCGCCTTCGTTGGGTGTCGAAAGCACGAAGCTGCGCGTGGCATGGTCGTAAATGGCTTCCGTCGATATGCCCTGCACATCCGATCCGCCGGCCATTTCCGTCATGGCAAAACCGCCCAGCAATTTGCCGGACATCACGTCGGGCAGGTATTTGGCGTGGTGCCGTTCCGTGCCCAGGCTTTCGATGCTCATGCCGAACAGGCCGAACTGCACGCCCTGCTTGACGGCAAGGCTCATGTCGTGATGCGCGATGATCTCGACGATGTTCATGTATTTCTGGCGTTCCCCGCCGCCGCCGAAGGCGGGATCATAGGGAAGCGTGGTGAATCCGGCCGCGACCATGTCGCGGATCCAGCCAAGGGTTTTTTCCCTGTATTCTTCTTTCGGTGTGTCGGGCGGCACGACGGCCATGTCGGGGCGGGAAATAAAGGCGCGCGCTGCATCGCGGCTGTCGGCGAAATCGCCGTCGAGGACGGCTTTCAGCCGTGCGCTCAAATTTTTCCCGTTGTCTTGCAGCTGAATGACGTTTGACACTGTTCACTCGCTATATGTTTATGACCCTTGAAGGGTACAGCGCGAAGGTGCCGGGCGCAAGGCGGGTCTTTTTGCCCGTCCCGCAGTGCAGCAATTAACTGATTTATGGTGACGGGCCTTAAAACAGCCCCTGCACCTTGCCGTCAACAAGGTCAATCTGGTTCGCAGCGGGTGTTTTGGGCAGTCCCGGCATGGTCATGATATCGCCGCAGACCATCACGATGAATTCCGCGCCAGCCGCCAGCCGCACTTCGCGGATATCCAGCACATGCCCCTCCGGCGCGCCGCGCAGCTGCACGTCGGTCGAAAATGAATATTGCGTCTTGGCGATGCAGACCGGGTAATGGCCGTAACCGCTTTCCTGCAGTTTGTCGATCTGCGCGCGCACCTTGGCATTCGCATCGACGGACGCGGCGCGATAGACGCGCTGCGCGATCTTGCCGACCTTGACCCATAAATTATCGTTGTCTTCATAGACGAGATGGGGTTTCGCGCCCTTTTCGCACAGCGCGACGACCGAACGGGCAAGATCCGCCGCGCCCTTGCCGCCATCCGCCCAATGGGTCGCCAGCACGGTTTCAACGCCAAGCCGCGCCATGCGTTCCTTGATCATGGCGACTTCGGCATCCGTGTCGCTGGTGAAATGGTTGATGGCAACGACGCAGGGCACGCCATAGACGCGCTGCACGTTATCGACATGACGCTCAAGATTGACCATGCCCGCATCGAGCGCGGGCAGGTTTTCCTGCGTGATCGTCTTTAAATCGGCGCCGCCGTGGTATTTCAGCGCGCGCACGGTCGCGACGATCACGGCGGCTGACGGGCGCAGCCCGCTTTTGCGGCATTTGATGTCGATGAATTTTTCCGCGCCCAGATCCGCGCCGAAACCGGCCTCTGTCACCACATAATCGGCAAGCTTCAGCGCGGCCTTGGTCGAAATGACAGAATTGCAGCCATGCGCGATATTCGCAAACGGCCCGCCATGGACGAAGGCCGGGCAGTTTTCCAGCGTCTGCACAAGGTTCGGCGCCAGCGCCGCCCGCAGCAGCACGGTCATCGCGCCGTCGGCCTGCAAATCGCGCGCCAGCACGGGCTTGTTCGCGCGCGTATAGCCGACCACGATATTGCCAAGGCGCTTTTTCAGGTCGTCAATCGACGTGGCAAGGCAGAAAATCGCCATCACTTCGGAGGCGACGACGATGTCGAAACCGTCCTGCCGGGGGTAACCGTTGCCGGTGCCGCCCAGCGACACGACGATATCGCGCAGCGCGCGGTCGTTCATGTCCATCACGCGTTTCCACACGATGCGGCGCACATCGATATCCAGCGCGTTGCCGTGGTGGATATGGTTATCCAGCAGGGCCGCCAGCAGGTTGTTGGCAAGCGCGATCGCCGAAAAATCGCCCGTGAAATGCAGGTTGATGTCTTCCATCGGCACGATCTGGGCATGCCCGCCGCCCGCCGCGCCGCCCTTCAGCCCGAATACGGGGCCGAGCGACGGTTCGCGCAGGCAGATCATCGCTTTCTTGCCGATATGGCTGAGCGCGTCGCCAAGGCCGACGGTGGTGGTTGTTTTGCCTTCGCCGGGCGGCGTCGGGCTGATGGCGGTCACCAGAATAAGTTTTCCGTCGGCTTTGTCCTTCAGCGTGTCGATATAGTCCAGCGACACCTTGGCCTTGTAATGCCCGTAGGGTTCCAGATGTTCTTCGGCAATCCCCAGTTTTTCGGCGGCAAGGCGCGATATGCGCTGCATTTTGGCGTGCTGGGCAATTTCGATGTCTGAAGACATGGGGGCTCGTCTGCGAAAGTGTTATAGATTCGCAGACGAGTATAGCTGGCGCGGCCGGCTATGTGTAGCTATTCAGAAACGGTAGCCCACGCCCAATCCAAACACCCAGGGGTCCAGATCGACATCGGCGCGGACGGCGCCGTTATTCACGCTGACATCGGTGTTCAGGAATATTTTCTTTACATCCGCGTTCAGCATCTAGTGGTCGTCCAGCTTGTAATCCGCGCCCGCCTACAGCGCGTAGCCGAAGCCGTTTTTGTATTCGACCGAATTGAACGTGCCGGGATCGCTGTTGTAGAAAATGGTATAGTTGATGCCGGCGCCCAGATAGGGGCTGAATTTCTGGTCG
>JADYYV010000174.1 GCA_020853455.1 Alphaproteobacteria bacterium
AGAACGGTATTGGGGAAATGTCTCAGCCCGCGACTTTTGACGACGCAAGGATTTTTAGAACTGATAATTTGAAACCCGCTTCCTATCCAGCCAAAAATAATCGAGTTCTCGGAGCCGGCCGATTTTTTTAGAAATGCAAGCGCGGCCAAATGCTCCTTTTTGGTCGGCGTTCCAGAAGATTGTCCCGCACTTTTTAGCCGCTTTAATGTGCCGCGCACCTCAAACATTTTGCAGTCGTTCATGCGGTCGTCATAGCTTATCTTTCCGCGTACTGGCCTTACGACGAGGATATAATCCACGTCCGACAACATAGATAGCTTTTCAACATATACTCGATCTGAGCTTCCACCAGCTATGGCGGGCAGGGAAAAAAGAGTAAGGAATAAAAACAGCCCTAAAATGCGCATGTAACCTACCTGAAATAATTAGCTTCCGTCACGCACAGAAAATCTGTTTAAACCTCCGGCTTCGTCCGCTTTCGCTTCCCATGATTATCCAGCCCCGTCTTTGAAAACAGCACCGCCACCGGCCGTGTCGATTCAAACTGCGACAGGGCGATCGTGGTAATCGCAAGGATGGGGATGGCAAGGAACATGCCCGGCACGCCCCACAACATCCCCCACATCGCGAGGTTGGAGATGATGAAGATCGGCGACAGGTTCAGGTTATTGCCCATCAGGTAGGGGTCGAGGATATGGCCGAGGAAAGCGTGGGAAGTCAGCAGCGTCGCCAGCAGCATCGCCACCGTCGTCAGGTCGCCATGCTGGATCAGCGCGATCAGGCAGGGCGTGGTGACGGCGACGAACGAACCCGCATAGGGGATGAAGTGCAGGAAGAACGCCATCACGCCCCAGAAGCCCGCGAAATCGACCTTGAAATAGGTGAGGATCAAAAACGTCAGGAATGAATCGAGCAGCGAGACAAACGCCTTCACGCCGATATATTTCTGGATCTTGCTGTCGATGACCTTCAGCACGTGGCGCACCTGCGCCTCGCGTTCCTTGTCGGGCATCATCAGTTTCATCTTGCGGTTGAACCAGCGCTGTTCGTACAGCATGAAGCCGACATAGAACAGGATGATGATCGTCTTGCCCGCGATGCCGGTCAGCATGCCTGCGAAGACGGTGATGAACTGGCCGATATCGACGTAGTTGCCGAAGATTTCCTTGAACGCCTCGTGCAGCGTGGGCGTGTGGTCGAGGTTGAGGCGCTGCGCCAGTTCGGCCAGTATCTTGTCGAAGCTGTCGCCGTATTTCGGCGCCTCGCGCATCACGTCGTCGATATTCGCGCTGACCATTTTATACAGCAAAAACCCGACAAGCCCGATGATGACATGCGCGAACACGAACCGCCAGACGCGCGGCAGCTTGTACCCGCCCTTGGTCGACAGCAGCCCCAGAAACCGCGCAATCGCGTTGATCAGGTACCAGATGAACAGCGAAATCACGAGCGGCATGATGACGGCGGCGCCGATGCGGCAGATGTAAATGAACAGGCAGGCCGCGATAAAGCCCAGCGCAAGGCTGTGCGCCTTGTTGACCGGCGCGGGTGCGGATTGTTTCACCGTCATGCGTCTTTCCCCGGGCCGTGGCTTTCGATATCGCCGGTCTTCGACATCAGGATGGCGATGGGTTTCGTGTTATCGAACTGCGACATGATGATGACGGCGGCCGACAGGATGGGCACGGCCAGGAACATGCCCGGCACGCCCCACAGCACGCCCCAGGCGGCGATGGCCGAAATGATGACGATAGGGGACAAATTCAGGCTGTCGCCCATCAGGCGCGGGTCGAGGAAGCTGGTGCAGAAAACCTGTATCGCGGACAGGAACAGCATCAGCGACGCCAGCTGCGTCATGTCGCCCGCATCGCCGATCTGCACCAGTGCTGCGACGCAGGGCAGCACCACGGCGGCAATCGCGCCCGCATAGGGGATGAAGTGCAGGATGAACGCGATCACGCCCCAGAATTCGGCGAAGCTGATTTTAAACGCCAGCAGGATCAGCCATGTCGCGACGCCCGCAATCGCGCTGACGAAGGTTTTGACCCAGATGTAACGCTGGATCTTGTCCTCGATCGTCTTGATGGTTTTGTGGATGCGCGCTTCGGCGGCTTTTTCGCGCAGCATTTCCTGTATCTTGCGGCCGAAGAACTGCTGCTCGTACAGCAGGAAGCCGACATAGAACAGCACGACCAGCGATTTGCCCGCGATGCCGGTGAAGGCGGTGACCAGCGATTTGATAAAACCGCCGACATCCAGATAGGTGCCAAGATCGGACGGGCTGACCTGATATTCGGGCGGCAGGCCCGACAGCATGCGCGGCAGGAAGGCCATCAGTTTTTTCTGGTAGATGGGCGCGGCGCGCAGCACTTCCACCGCGTTCACGGAAATCAGTTTGTAAACAAACCACAGCCCGCCGACGAGGACGAGCATGGCGAACAGGAAGCACAAGAATCGGGGCAGGTAGGTGTCGCCCAGCCGGACACGGCCCAACCCGCGCGCCATCGCATTAATAAGGTACCAGACGAAAACCGCGATCACGAAGGGGATCAGGATGGTGGCGGCGACGCTCAGGATATAAACGATCAGGCAAAAAACAATAAAACCAAGCGCATAGCTGGAGACCAGCACCGGTGTCGATGCGCGCTGTGATTGTGTGGCCATGTCGTTTCCCCTACCCCGTCTTCCTTTAGTTGACTTTAGGGCAAGAGGCTTTAGTGTCAATCACTACAAAGCGACCGCCGCGCGGGAGAGACCGGTTGAAAGACCGGCGCCGAAGGAGCAATCACCCCGGAAAACTCTCAGGCAAAAGGACCGCGCGGTTAATCGTACTCTGGAAAGCGGCACAGCCGCGCCAAAGGAGCAAGCGGCTGTTATCGCCGCGGAATCTCTAAGGCAAAGAAGACAGAGCGGGGCAAGTTTCCGTTTTACTATGTAAAGGAATTTGCCTTGGAAGCCGCTCAAAAAACCGACGCCCCCCTGCTCAAAACCGCGCTCTGGCCCGTCCATACATCTATGGGCGGAAAGATGGTGCCGTTTGCCGGTTATGACATGCCCGTCCAGTATGACGGCATGGGCGTGCTGAAGGAACATGTGCATACCCGCACCGAGGCCGGGCTGTTCGATGTTTCCCATATGGGCCAGGCGATTTTGACGGGCAACGATGCCGACCCCGCGATCGCGCTTGAAACCATCGTGCCCGGCGACATCGTGGGTCTGGAACCCGGCAAGATGCGCTACACGGTTTTGCTGAACGACGACGGCGGCATCATCGACGACCTGATGGTGACGCGCTGGGATGCGCGCACGCTGCTGGTGGTGGTGAACGCCGCCTGCAAGGAAAAGGATTTCGCCTTCATCCAGTCGAAAATCGGCAGCCGCACCAAGCTGCAATATCTTGGCGACCGCGCGCTGCTGGCGCTGCAGGGGCCGAAGGCGGAGCAGGTCGCGTCGATCTTCTTCCCCGATGTGCTGAAGATGAAATTCATGGAGTCTGTAAAGACATCATATAAAGGCCACGAGATTTTCCTCTCCCGCTCCGGCTATACCGGCGAAGACGGGTTTGAAATTTCGGTGCCGGGCGCGTTTGCCGTCGAATTCACCAAGGAACTGCTGCAGGAACCGGAAGTGAAACTGATCGGCCTTGGCGCGCGCGATTCCTTGCGCCTTGAAGCGGGCCTGTGCCTCTATGGCCATGACATCGACGATCATTCCACCCCCATCGACGCGAACCTGAAATGGGTGATCCCGAAGCGCCGCCGCGAACAGGGCGGTTTCCCGGGCTACGACAAGATCAAGAAACAGCTGGACGGCAGCACCTTTATCCTGCGCGTCGGGATTAAACCCGAAGGCCGCGCGCCGATCCGCGAGAAAACCGAACTGTTCATCGGCGACAAAAAAGTCGGCGTCATCACCTCGGGCGGTTTCGGCCCGACGGTTGATGGCCCTGTCGCGATGGGCTACGTGAACGCCGATGTCGCCAAGACCGGCACGAAACTGAACGCCATGCTGCGCGGCGTGGCGCGTCCTTGCGAAATCGTGGCGCTGCCATTCGTTAAAACCAATTACAAAAAAGACTAAGGGGAAAATCTAAATGTCTAAAATTCTGTTCAGCGAAGACCATGAATATATCCGCATCGAAAACGGCGTCGGCACCGTCGGCGTGACCGATTTCGCGCAAAAGGCGCTGGGCGACGTTGTGTACGTCGAACTGCCGAAAATCGGCGCGAGCCTGACCAAGGGCGGTCAGGCGGGCGTGGTTGAATCTGTGAAATCCGCATCCGAACTTTACTCCCCCGTTTCCGGCGAGGTCGTTGAAATCAACGCCTCTCTCGCGGGCGACCCCGCGCTCGTCAACACCGACCCGCTGGGCAAGGCATGGTTCTTCAAGGTGAAGATCGCCAATGAAAACGACCTGTCCGGCCTGAAAGACGAAGCCGCATACAATGACTACATTAAAGGACTTTAAGCGCATGCCGACGCCGATTCAGGATCTTGAACAACGCACCGATTTCATCCGCCGCCATATCGGGCCTTCCGAATCCGATATCGCCGCCATGCTGCGCACCGTGGGCGCGTCGAGCCTCGAGGATTTGACGAACAAATCCGTGCCCGCCGCCATCCGCGAAAAATCGGCACCCGCAACCGGCGAGCCGATGACGGAACACGACGCGCTGGCGCTTTTGGAAAGCATGGCGAAGCAGAACAAGGTCTACCGCTCGCTGATCGGCGCGGGTTATTACGACACCATCACGCCGAACGTGATTTTGCGCAACGTGCTGCAAAACCCCGGCTGGTACACCGCC
>JADYYV010000175.1 GCA_020853455.1 Alphaproteobacteria bacterium
CAGCGATGCGGCTCTTTTTTTTGTCGTGTCCCGAAACCTTACGGTTTGGGCGCGGCGGGCTTCGCAAGGTTCGCGCTCGCGTAATCCCAGTGCGCCAGTTTCTCGACGAACACCTTCACGAAATCCGCGCGGCGGTTCTGGTAGTCGAGGTAGTAGGCGTGTTCCCAGACGTCGCAGACCATCAGGATTTTCTTGCCGTCGGTCAGCGGGGTTTCGGCGTTCGCCGATTTCACGATTTCCAGCTTGCCGCCGGATTCCACCAGCCAGACCCAGCCGGAACCGAACTGGCCGACGCCGGCTGCCACGAACTGTTCCTTGAATTTATCAAAGCTGCCGAAGGCTTCGTTGATTTTATCCAGCAGCGGGCCTGTGGGCGTGCCGCCGCCATTGGGCTTCATGCTCTCCCAGAACACGTTGTGGTTATAAATCTGCGCCACGTTGTTGAAGAGGGGGCCGAGGCCTTTTTTCTTGGCTTCGATGATGACTTCTTCCAGCGACTTTCCTTCAAGGCCGGTGCCGACGACAAGCTCGTTGGCTTTATCGACATACGCCTTGTGATGCTTGCCGTAGTGATAGTCGAACGTGTTGGCCGAGATATGCGGTTGCAGCGCGTCTTTCGCATAGGGCAGCGGCGGCAGCACGAATTGTGCGGGTTTTGCATCGGACATGGGTATTCTCCTGATTACATAAGTTTGGCTGTCGAATTCGGTTCTAAGAATAGTCCAAACCTACCGTTTGGCAATAGGTTCAAGAGGCTTTCATGATTATGGCAGCGGATTATTCTTCGCCGGGATTTTCGTCGGCATCGGCGCCGGATTGCGCCGGCGTTGCGGGGTCGGCTTCGCTGTCATCGCCAAAATCGGGAGCAATCAGCTGAACGCCGAACCAACGCCAGCTTTGCGGGCGACCGGGAATGATGGTGTCGTCGGGCAGGGTGCAGTTGATGCGCGTGCGGCGTTCCTGCAGCGGTTCCTTCAGGCGGATTTCAATGCGCCCGCTGCCGGGGCGCGCAAGATCAAGCTTGCCGATGCCGGATGCGAAGCAGGACAGTTTCGACAGGCTCGTCAGTTCCGGCGACACCGTAAATCCGACCAGCGGCGGGTTATCCTTCAGCACCATGTCTTCGGGAATGACGTCGCTGACAGGCAGCGGCAGGGCGTTTGCGGTCAGGCGGAAACGGTCAAGATCGCCATAATTATCGGTCATGATAAAGCGCGGCAGGGCAAGGAAATCGGATTTCCCGTGTACGACGCCGGACTGCAAGGCGAAGACCGCTTTGAACGCATAATCGCCCAGAAGTTTTTTGACGGCGGCCGAATATTCGCCGTAGGGATAGGCAAAAAACGGCGGATCCTCGCCCATTTCTTCCTTGAAGCGCGTCATGGCTTTATTGACCAGTGCCGCGTTTTGCGCCGGCGTTTGCCCCACCATATGCACATAACCCGACGGCATAATGCCAAAGCTGGCAAGGCCGTCACGGCTTAAGGATTTCAACTGATCCCAGCCCGCATGCGTGGGCGCACCATCGGCCATGTCGGTTGCGAAAAACAGCGTATAGGGCAGGCCTGCTTCCTTTAACAAGGGCAGCGCGTTGTTGAGCGTCGATGTATATGCGCCGTCAAAGGTGATCGCGACGGTGTTCTGCGGCAGGGTATCGCCCGCGCGGATCGCCTCGATGATTTTCGGCAGGGGCAGCACCTTGTATCCGCCCGCTTTCAATTCGTTGATATGTGCGCGGAACTGGTCGGTCGAAATGCTGCTGCGGGGCATGCTGTCTTCGCCGATGCGCTGATACACGAATACCACCGCGCTGCTCTGGTCGGCCTCGATCGACGCATGCGCGGGCGTAGCCAGCAAAAGGCTCAAACCCAAAATGGCGCTGTACAAAACGCCGCATTTATGTTTTTGAATAGTAAGCATCTTTGCCCAAAAGATAACAGGTGATGGGGAATTCTAGCATGACCGGAACGCCATTAACAGACCAGGCTTTCGACACTATTTTCAGGAAAGCGCGCACCGCAAATGGCTGGCTGGACAAGCCGGTCTCCGACGAATTGTTGCAAAAAATACACGATGACATGAAATTCGGGCCCACCAGCGCAAATTCCTGCCCCTTGCGTATTGTCTTTTTGAAAACAACCGAGGCGAAAACGCGCCTGAAGCCGTTCCTGATGGAAAGCAACGTATCTAAAGTGATGACGTCGCCCGTGACGGCGATTTTTGCATGGGACAATGAATTCTACGAAAAGCTGCCCAAGCTGTTCCCGCATACCGATGCGCGGTCGTGGTTCGCGGGGAACGATGCCGCGATTTTTGACGGCGCGTTCCGTAACAGTTCGCTGCAGGCCGCGTATTTCATGATCGCAGCGCGCGCGCATGGGCTCGATTGCGGGCCGATGTCGGGTTTTGACAAGGCGAAGACCGATGCCGAATTCTTTCCCGACGGAAAATGGAAATCGAATTTCATCTGCGCGCTCGGTTATGGCGACGACAGCAAATTGTTCGGCCGCAGCCCGCGCCTGACCTTCGACGAAGCGTGCAAAATCCTGTGAAGTGCCTTGCGGTCAATACGGCGAATACGCTGCTGACGCTCGCCCTCGTGATTGACGGGCAGCTGGTGCATGCCTATGAAACATCCGAAACCCGCGATCAGGGCAACCTGCTGCTTCAACACGCGCAAAGGGCGCTCGATGCCGCGCAACTGACTTATCAACAGCTGGATTTGCTGGCGGTTGTGACGGGGCCGGGCAGTTTTACGGGGATCCGCATCGGCCTTGCCACCATGCGCGCGCTGGCGATGGCGGCGGAGGTGCCGGTGATGGGCGTTTCGGCCTTTGAATTGTTTGCGGCGCAGCGTACGGGTCATGCAAATATCATCTGCGTCGAGTCATGGCGCGAGGAACTGTATTTTCAGGTGAATGATGCGGCGGGGAATATCATCATTCCGCCGGTGAACCTGTCGCCGGAAGATTTCCTGCAAAAACTCGCGGCTGTTTCCGGTCCTTATCTATTGTCGGGCGATGCTGCCGAAAAACTGCAACCGCTATTGGCGGGCGCTGTGATACATGACGCGAAAATCGCGGCGGCGGATGCGGCGCGGATTGCGGCTGCAAAATTCCAAAAGACAGGGCAGGGCGAGCATCCTGTGCCGTTCTACTTGCGCGAAGCCGACGTCACTATCGCGAAATCGTGAGCATTTGTCAGTTTTACTTCGTCGTGCTATAATAAACTATTGGAGTATTTGCATGGACGACAAGTCAAAAGCCGATCTGCTGGCGCATACATCACAGATCGTTGCGGGTTATGCCGCGCATCACAAGGTCGATAACCTGCCCGCGCTGATCCGCGAAGTGTTCGAGACGCTGCAGGGGCTGCAAAAGGGCGAAGTGAAGCATGTCCATGCGCATGGGCTGGAACCGGCTGTTTCCGTCGCAAAATCGATTATGCCCGATTATCTTGTCTGCCTTGAAGACGGCAAGAAAATGAAAATGCTGAAACGGTATTTGAAAACCGCCTACAACATGACGCCCGAAGATTACCGTACGAAATGGAATTTGCCGGACGATTACCCGATGGTTGCGCCGAATTACGCGGAAAAACGCTCCAGCCTCGCAAAAGCAATCGGTCTGGGCACGGATAACAACCGCGGCAGGAAGTAATTATTTCGACAGCGCTTCGGCGCGTTTTGTGGCGGCCAGCAGCGCCTTGTCGAACAGCTTTTGCAACGCCTCGTCCTTCATCAGAACATCCAGCGCCGCAGCAGTTGTGCCTCCCGGCGATGTTACGTTGTCACGCAGTTTGGCCGCAGGAATATCTGCGGATTCTTTGGCCAGCGCGGCGGAGCCGATAACGGTCTGGCGGGCCAGCTGTTCCGCCATTTTCGCTTCAAGACCGATTTTCTTGCCTGCATTGGTCAATGCCTCGATCAGCAGGAACACATAGGCCGGGCCGCTGCCGGAAAGGGCGGTCACGGGGTTCAGCAGTTTTTCATCCGCCACCCACAGCACATCACCAACGGAGCTGAGAAGCTCGGTCGCCAGCGCCTTCTGCGCGCGCGAAACATTGCGGTTGGCATAGGCAACCGTAATGCCCTCGCCGATAGAAGCGGGTGTATTGGGCATGGAGCGCACGATAGCGGCTTTCTTGCCGAGTTCTTTTTCAAAGAATGATACAGGCTTTCCTGCGGCGATCGAAATCACCAGCGCGCCCTTGGCCGCGTAATCCTTGTACTGCGCCGTCACATCCGGCAGCACCTGCGGCTTGACGGCCATGACGATGACGCCGGGCTTGAAGGTCGCGGGGATTTTTGAGAAATCGGGGATCTGCTTTGCGGCCAGCACGTTGATCGGCGACGGCTCCACAATGCGGATGTCTTTATACAGCTGCAGTTCCTGCCAGCGGCGAAGCAAAGCGCCGCCCATCTTGCCGCAGCCGACGAGCAGGATATTCGATGCCGACATGGTGATTACGCTTCGCCGACGGTTTCGAAAATGGCCGCGTTCAGGTTGTCCTGCACGCGCGCATCACCCGCCTGAATGAGCTGGAAGGTCGGGTAGAAACGGTTGCATTCGGCAATGGCGATTTCGATCGTGTCCTGCACGATATCGACGGCAAGGCCGGCGGGGATCATGCGGAAAAGCAGCGTGTGACGATAGGTCGGGAACACGCCCTTGTTCGACAGGTCGAAATGGCCGAGCCACAGGTTTTCGTTGATTTCCTGAATGGCCAGCGCACCTGCATCGTAAACGTCGTCCTTGATCTCGAGCGGGATCGAGCAGGCGAACAGGACGGCGGAGAATTCTTCCTGCCATTCGAGGCAGATTTCGTATTTTGCTTTCGTGCCCTGCACGGTCAGCGTCATCAGTTCGTTATCGACGCGCACGAATTTCCAGCCCTTGCTTTCGCA